>JAIUMB010000039.1 GCA_022565745.1 Cryomorphaceae bacterium
ATAAGTTTAAACTATTGTGCGCCTAAATAATAAACTTGATTGACTTGCATAAATTTTTTTAAACATGAATACTTGTCCTCATCAATATAAATAATATCACCTTTCATGTGCAGTGATGCTTTAAACGTTTTTTCCATATATGAGCGGTTAATGTGTTCATCGATGACATGTTTTTCAAGAGCAAAATACATCATTTTGTTTTTAAATTCTTGTGAAATACAACCACTGCAATATGTGGGTAAGTCTAACAGCAAAAAGTGTATATTGTCCCTTACTAAATCAATTTCAGGCATACAATTGTTTAAATCATCATTATTGAGCAACGATCTATCCTCCACTAAAGAAAAGGTCGTTATTAAATAATACGTTTCCCCAGTAGAGTCTGACTCTAAGCTAATTGCTTGTATATTGCCAATATTATTTAATGTTAAGTCATAATGGAAAAATTGTTGGTATTTCTGGTTTACAATAAGTGATTGTTTTGTTTTATTTTTAATATCATACACAAATAGTTGATAGCTTTTAATGTTGTTTGGGTCAGAGTACTGGAGAAAAATCTTATCATCTGGCAAGGGAAGAATTCGGGACAGAACCATCAGGTCACTCGGTACATCAAGTTTAAAGTCTAAAATAACCTTTCGAGGACGTCTAAAAAATCCTTTTATTTTTTCATCACTAAGAAATGAATCAATAAAAGACTGGTTATTTCTAGCTATAATGCTATCCACAAGAAGTTTATCAATTGTGTTTAGGTCTTCATCCAAAACTGTAATTGAACCGGACAAAGAAGTTGCTATATACGTTTTACCATTGAAATGACCAACCATCTGATATCCCAAAGGAGATAAAACAGACTCAGGACCCACATCGATGTAAGTTTTCTTTTTAACCTTATTTCTCTTTTTTGAATACTTATAAACTCTAACTAGGTCATAAGCTTTATTGGGGTTACTTTCATTGAAATAATAGTGAATGATATAAGCACTATTTTCATCTTGGAATATGTGAGCTGGTGTTATACTGTGTTTTTTTTCTATATTTTTAGATTTTATGGTTTTTCCAGCACTTATATCGTAAAGTTTAATTTCATATCTATCATCTTCACCTCCATAAAAAACAATCTGATTTTCATATTTAGAAAGAGAATAGGGAAGAATAAACTTGGAATAATTAAGACGCTCTAGTTCATACCCCATTTCCTTCTTTCCCAAGTATAAATCATCATTATAATCTAATATAAACACATCTCCCGGAGTGTTTGAGATGGTCATAAGGTCATCAATGATAAAATCATCTTTAACTTTTATCGTGTCCGTAGAAAACGGAATGAGATGTTGACCGCTTAAAACGTTAATGAGCATAACATTTAAAAAAACGATGATTTTTTTCATTAGAAAATGGTTTTAAAGATGTAAACACCATTCATGTATCAACATAAATGGTGTTTACAAAATTACAATGCATCTACATGAAGATTAAATTCGATAAATCCTTCATCATTAACTGTACCACTCCACTGATAAAATGCGCAAAAACCATCTGCATTTAAACATTGGATTTCCACATATCCCGTTGTTTGACCATTTGAAATTTTAGATTCAACATTATTTGCAATAATATCTAGATCAACATCAAAACCGTTACTTAGTGTAGCAACGCCATATGTTGGACATTCGTTGATGCCTCTACCGGTGCATGTGATTTTTCGATCATTGCCTTTAACCTTGTCTCTAACATAGTTGTAACACACAGAGTTCCCACATTTCTTACCACCACTCTTTATAACATCAATACCTGCATCTGAAATATGAAATGTTGTTAAGAATAAAAGTAAAAATAGTTTTTTTATAACATTAAAAATTAAATGGTTAAGCGCAACTTCAGCACTTTGCTCGTCAAGCTGCCAGACGATTAAAAATCACCGTGCCCACGAAATGACTTTTAACCCGGCAAAGCAAAAAAAAAAAAAACATCGACATAACCAAATTTATTTCACTTTTTTTTGAATAAAATTACTATGCATGCATACAATCATGGAGTTGCATGAGAATTTATGTGATCACTTACCGCCCCCCACCGCCACAACCACCCCGCACCAATTCAGCATTTATTTGGGCGCGACCGGGCTTTCCGTTTGTAGTTCCCAGCCTTCCGAAAGCCACATCGGCGGGGCGTACGGGGTCTGCTGTCGCAGCCTCCGCCGCCCACCCCGCTGTAGGCTTCGGAAAGTCCGTGAGCTACCGCTGCAATCCCTGTTGGGCAGCTCTCCTGGTTACGATATTTTTCAGCACAAACTTTGAAACATCATATATATTGTTATGTGTTTGCTTCGAAATATATTATGAACTGAGTGAAAGCAAATATTTATAGACAACAGTCAATGCATCTTCGATCAATGGCCATTATTATAGCAGCTACATAAGACTATCTATAATTACAACTTCACATGAGTGCCAAATGAAACAAAACTGGATTTAGTGCGCAAATAATTAGTGCTCATATCATTTAGAATGCTGATAGAGGCATTAAAGCCTATAAAATCGTTTATTGCATAGGAAAAGCCTAAGGACGTCCATAAGCCAAAGCCATTGAAAACATTCTCTTCTGTAAATCCATCATTTGATTCAAGAGAAGCACCTGAATCAAAAACATAATATCCACCAATACCCAAAATGATTTTTGCAGGAGAGTCCTTTGAGCCGAGGTGAAGACGCATGCCAAGAGGCACTAAAGTCCTACTGTCATTGTATCGGTATTCACTGTCTTCGAAAACGTAACGTAAACTCAAGCTTTGAACGGCAATTCCTCCAGTAACCGAATAATATTCAGTCAATGCATAATCCAGTTCAAAATGACCAACACCAGAAGCGGATAAAGATGAATGACCAAAGTCTGATATATCCAAGTCATTGAACATGTTTGCTTGTCCATACCCTGTTCCAAAGTTCAAACCCAACGAAAAACGTTTGGACTTTGTAGCATCGATATCTTGGGCAATAATGCTTGTTGAACAAAAACCAACAGCTAAGATGGAAAATAAGTGATGTAATTTCATTATTATTGGATTTTACAATTTACATTAAAACTGTTCAAAAACCTAAAGCCAACCTTACACAACATCCTCATTATAATGATTTTAAATGATTTAGTAAGGACAGGTGTTTATTATAAAGATCCAAATATAAGAGAGTGCACAGCAGCCCATACAGCAACAAACCCCCATCTCTCCTTTCTTGTCCAACCATCTTGATCCTTAGCAATTTTATAACCCATATAGGCACCATATGCATCTGCACCTGCAACAATTAACCAAGGAACAGAAACATCCTCTTCGTCGTCATTAGTATCCCAAAAATAAGCAGAAAAACGAATAGTTGATGTTGTAACTAATGACAACTCCTTTTCAATAGAAGGTAACGAAAGACTATCAATAAGATAGTCTTCTTCATTTTTGACAAATTCAATAAAATCTTCATGTGAATTAAAATTAACTTGATCAAAAGCTTTATAGTAGAATTCTTGAAGAAAATTATTAAACTCTGAATTTGTCGACAAGAAAATTGGCAAACTATCAAATGCTTCAACGAATTCTTCAACAAATTCATTAATTAAGTCATCTACATCTTCAAAATATATTGGAACATCAATTTCCAACATAGAAATAGCAGTATTTTTCACTTCATCAAATAATTCTTCTAAAGTCATTTGATTATCAACATTATTAATTGCGTGCTCAACAATCAAGTTGTGATAATATCCTGCTGAATCAAGAGTGTTTCTAATGTTCCAAGTGCTTGAAGAATAAGACATAAATGCTTTTTCGTCACTGAAATTTGCAATCGAATTATCATCTGAACAAGAAAAAAAAGCAAATAAACTTAAAAAAGTAAAAAATCTTTTCATAACAAAAATAAATTAAGTCAACCAACTTTCTGCACCATGCCCGACCATTGGCAAATAAATATAAGTCGGATAAAGCCACCGTAGTCACGAAATGACTTTTAACCAGACAAAGCAAAAAAAAAAACGTGACATGACCAAATTTATTTGATATTTTTTTTAAAAAAATTTCCTATGCACGCATACAGTCATGGAGTTGCGTGAGTATTTATGTAATCTTTTGCCGCCTCCCGCCACAACCACCCCGTACAAAATCAGCATTTATTTGGGCGGGACCAGGCTTTCCTCGGTACGGGGCACCGAACCCTTTCGGGAATCTCTGGCGGGAGGAGCGTGATAAGTATTGGGCGTTTGGCTCTACCAATATACCGTACATATTGGTGGTCGCATCAAAACTATTGGTGGCAAATCGAACCGTTTAAAATAGCGACTTCATAGTACAACAGATAGATATTTTTACAATCTACTCAAAAATGCTATTGATATCCTGCATGCCAACAATGGCCATAATCTCAACCATTTTATCCTCAGCAATGCGATAGAAAATACTGTCCGAACCACACACACAGCGTCTATATCCCTTTCTTACATAATCGACAGATTCAAAAGAATATGGACGTTGAGAAATGACCTCAAAATAATCAAAAAGGGTGTCGAAGTATTTATCTGCTTGGGCTGATCCAAATTGCTTAACACCATACTGATGGATTCGAATCAAATCTTGTTTAGCGATAATACTCAAACGGAATTTAGCCATCGAGCATTGATTTTGACTCCTTCAAAATCTCCTCTTTGTCTGCACTGGTAAATCCACTTTGCTCTGCCAACTCCAATTTGGTATTTATCCAATCGATGTGCATTTGTTGCTTTCGGGCTTGCCTGATCAAATCATTGACCAACTCGCTTTTACTGGAATATTCGTTATTATCCACCTGACTTTTAAGCCACTCGTCGTTGGGCTTTGTGAGTGTTATACTTTGACGTGCCATGTTAAATATATTTGGTGCAAATATACACCAATTTTGCATCACTTGAAAATGGTTTCGTTTTTATACTTAAATATTTCAACCAAAATCCTGTACTTAAAAGGCATGGTTTGCTGCATCAAATCTATTGGCCAACACCTATTTTTTACCTGTTTATACAAGTGCATTAACTCAATCAAACACCTCAATCCCAAATATCGGGACTAAAACTTCTCCCTCATTAAACCCTTCAAAGAAATCGCCATCAGAAATCCATCCGTTCGATTCCGTAGAAAGTGATGACTGAAATAGAGTAGCATTTGTTTGATTAAAATCTACTATGTTAACCATTAAATCCAGAAAGCTTTCGCTATCATTAAAATCTACATCTGCCTGCAAAAGATCTTCTTCCGTTCCAATAAATTCAATACCAATAAAGAAACCGGTAATTGGCAACCTGAGGTTCTCATTTTCAAGATTTACTAAAATTCGGTTGTTTTTCTGCTTAACTACTGGTGTAATCACCTCGACTGGAATCTGTTTTCCGGGGGTTCCTTCATTATTTTCAAAAAACACCACTTTTACATAAAAGGGCTCATGTGTATTCTTTCGCTTAGCGTGAAAAACAAATGATTTCAATTTTTTCCCCTCATTATGTTCAGGATTAAAAAGCATAAGAACTCGTAAAGAAAGGCTTTTTTCAACCAACATACTTGTATTAGACCTTTTCATTAGCACTTCGCCAGTATAACTGAAAGACTGTTTATTTCCAGAAGTTACGGTTACTGCTTCAAGCATTGTTTTATCCCGGCTCAACACAACTGTTTTTGTTAAGACATTTTTGTCAATCACTGAATCATTGAACGAAAGGTGTGAAATAACAACCCTATCAAAATTCAATCGAGAACTTACATGCACCTCCCCTTTAGTGGCTGAATATGTTCCATCAACCAATGAATCATTATTATAAAACAACACATTGGCAAATTCAATGGGCGTTTTATCTTTATCAACGAGAGTGAAAAGTTGCGCGTTGGCACTGAAAAGAAAAAAGGTCAAGTAGAGAAATGAGAATAATGTTTTCATGTATTTCAATTAAGACAGAACATTTATTTAACCCTGAGCACCATGCCCGACCGTTGACAAATATAAGTCGGCAAAAAATCACCGTGGCCACGAAATGACTTTTAACCCTGCAAATCAAAAAAAAATTATTATGCATGCATATAATCAAGGCTTTGCATGAGATTTTATTTAATTTTTTAGCCGCCTCCCGCCACAACCACCCCGCACCAATTCAGCATTCATTTGGGCGAGACCGGGCTTTTCTCAGTTACAGTGAGAGCCCTGAACCATTACAGGAATCTTAGTCTCCTGGCGCACTCCACATCAGAATGAGCCGCCACCTACAAGCTCCGCAGGAGCGACCGATATAATCTCCTCAGGTTTTAATGTGGGGAGGAGCCGACCGAAATAATCTCCCAAAGTTTAAACTTGGGGAGCAATCGAAAATCATTAATCCCTGCAGATTTAAAATTTTGTTTTAAATTTGCAGGGATGATTACCCGAATAAAACACGATAAAATACAAAAGCTGCTTCAGGTTTTTCCTGTTGTTGGCATCATTGGTCCGCGACAGGTGGGGAAAACAACAATGGCTAACATGCTCATTTCGAATCTAGACAAACCAGCAGAGATTATTGATTTAGAAAGACCTTCAGATTCGCAAAAGCTCAGTAATCCTGAACTTTTCTTTTCTCAAAACCGCGAAAAATTGATTGTGATTGATGAAGTGCAACGCATGCCGGAGTTGTTTCCCATTATTCGCAGTATGGTAGATGAACACCGCGTTCCAGCAAGGTTTATTCTGCTAGGCTCTACCAGTCCAAACCTGATGCGCCAAAGCTCTGAATCTTTAGCCGGCCGCATTTATTATGAAGAACTCACTCCTTTTTTGTACAAAGAGGTAAAAGACCGCGCAACGGTCATGCTTCATTGGACATTTGGTGGTTTTCCTGTACCGTTTCTTTACGATGAGGTGAACGCTAAAAGGCTTTGGTATCAAAGCTTTATTCAAACCTATCTTGAGCGTGATCTACCGATGTTAGGACTTAACTCAAACAGCTTAGACCTTAGACGTTTGGCTCAATTGCTTGCACACCAACACGGCCAAACAGAAAATAGCAGTGCAATCGCCCGTTCTTTGGGAGTGAGTATGCCTACCGTAAAAAATGCCCTTGACTATTTTGAGCGCGCATTCCTCATCAGGCGATTACCACCCTGGTTTACTAATGTAAAAAAGCGCCTTGTTAAATCCGCTAAAATCTATTATCGCGACAGTGGCGTATTGCATTCTCTGCTCAATATTGATAACTTGAATACACTCCTTGCTAACCCCATTTCAGGATTTAGTTTTGAAGGCTATTGCATCGAACAAATCATCGAATATCTTGGAAGCAGTTATTCATATTACTTTTACCGAACACAAGATGGTACAGAAGTGGACCTATTGGCAGTAAAAGCAAATACCGTTGTGTATGCCTTTGAGGTGAAAATGAGCGGAACCCCGACTATCAGTAAGAGTATGAAATATGCTTTGGATGATTTGAAACCTCAAAAACTTTTTGTAATCATACCCTTAAAAGCTAATTACCCCCTTGCCGACAACATACAGGTTTGTGGATTAGAGGAATTGCTGGAAATGGCGTTTTAAGCCTCCGCGTCGATTATGATTCATCGTTTTTGGAGTGGACTCAATACTTAAATAAATTTCCTTCCACAGAAGAAAAAATACTTTCTTTACCATTGGGCACATCAAACTCTACAACGACACCATTCGAATCCAATAAAAATATATAGGGTGACTGAGAAGGAACCTTTACACGTTGACTTGACTGGTAAGCCCCCTATTAATCAAAGAATCTATGCCAACCTTCAACACCATGCCCGAGCATTGGCAAATATAAGTGGCTAAAGATCACCGTGGCCACGAAATGACTTTTAACCCGGCAAAGCAAAAAAAATTATTATGCATGCATATGATCAAGGATTTGCATGAGATTTTATTTAATTTTTTAGCCGCCTCCCGCCACAACCACCCCGTACCAATTCAGCGTTCATTTGGGTGGGACCGGGCTTTCCGCAGTACGGGGCACCGAATGCTTTCGGGAATCCCTTGCGGGGTGAACGGTGTGTATTGGTCGTTTGGTTCTCTACCAACATCCCGTACCTAATGGCACGGGTGGTCGCGTAGAGATTTATTGGCTACCGATATTTAGTCCCTAGCGGGACGGAAGAGGCGAAGTTTCAATATTTCAAAAAAGACATCAACGATTATGTGTGTCAAGAGTTAGGGGTCTAAAGGCTTTTGATTTTTAACTCTCAAACCATCAAAGTCAATATCTCAACATCATACATCTGTGAATAAGTTGTATCTTTGTAGCCTAAGGTGTCAAATCATGGAAACAATCGTTTTGAAGATAGATAGTGTTGAAAACGCTAAGCGTATTGCTGATTTATTGACCATGCTAAAAGGAGTTACCGATATTCAATTTGTCAACAAAGAGGCAGATTTGCCCAATAAAGTCACCAAAAAAGCGATGGATGACGCATCTTCAGGCAAAACCATCAAGGCCGGTGATGTGGATGAACTCTTGGAATTACTAGAAAAATAATGTACCAACTTGAATTCACGAATCAATTCAAGAAAGATTACAAACGTGCAAAAAAGCGTGGGCTGGATTTGTCAAAATTTACAAAAGCGGCAAACCTTTTAAAAAATTTTGGCGCTTTAGATGCACCAAAGTACAAGACACATCCATTGAAGGGCAATTACAGCGGATTTTTAGACTCTCATTTGCAACCCGATTGGGTTTTAATTTGGTATAAAAAGGAGGCCAAGAAAAGTATTGTGCTGGTACGTATGGGCAGTCATGCAGATTTGTTTTAAGAATATGCTGAAAGTGTTTAAGCCTATAATTGTGCATTTATGTGAGAAAACGCTTAGAGCTTTTAATGGCCAAAAGTTGGCGATACACTGCCCCCATTCAGGTTTCGGCCTCGTGTCGCACTCCACATCCGTAACGTAGAAGATTCCTGAGATCACTCTGCCCGGCCGTGTTCCGGAGCTTCACCTTAGGCGGGAGCTACCGCTGCACTGCATCCCGAACGCTTTCAGGAATCCCTGGTGAGTGAACGAATGGTGTGTATTGGGCGTTTGGCTCATTACCAATATCCCGTACCTAAGAGCACGACCAACTTTATCTAAATCTATTGACTTGCTCCTGCCCCCCCCACTTGAAATATCCCGATGCGCTTACTTCATGTATTTTCGATAGATTTTATGATACATTGGATCAATGAAGCCTCCGTATTTCACCGCTTCATTTAACTCCAATTCATTTATTGTTTGTGTCGACACATCGATACGCGTAAATACAGCATTCCTCTTTAACAAATAAATCTCATCGGTTTTGTTATTGACCAACGACATTTCTATGCGGATCTCCATTTCATCTACCACATATACTCCGTCAATGATGGTGAAACGAACCCTTACCCATTCAGAATATGGAGGCTCAAACGATAAACCCTTCATAAATATTGAAGCATGCATTTTCATTAGGCTATTAATACGGTTTTCGCTACTCACCGTCCATAAAACACTTTCTATCAACAGAGTATCATTAAGACTAAACGTTAAAGTTGCTTCTTTATTCTGATAGCGATTTTTAATGCCTTTTACACGGAAAGTCTGGACGTCATCTTCACTATGCACAAAAATATCAGTTTTACGATTTATGAAATCACTGATGTGCAATAACGGAAAATGGTGTTTAATTTCATATATAGTACCTACACTACTCCGCAACAAAGCATTTTCCTCTACAAACAAACCAGTCAAGGAGTCTTCCGGAAGAAAAAAAGGTCTTGAAAAAGGCATATTGAGCCCAAATGCCCCTTTAGATTGTGCATTACAATACAGTTTTTGGAATTCAATAAACGAAACAAGGCTATCGTCTAATAGATATTCATCTTTATGGCTATATGACCGGTAAACTGAGGAATCCACAAAATATGCGTCGCTACTTCGTTTCAACCAAACTTCTAACAACTTACGCAAATCTACTGATAGAGTTACAATTTCCGCAGTTTTGAGGAACTGTGCATTCAAAACCATCCAGATGGTATCTCCGTCTTGGAAACTATCAAGGGCTACTTCCTCGTATCCAAATTTATAAAACCGAATAATACTGGTAGAATAAGGAATATTAAATTCACCCTGATCATTACTAATTCGCCCCCTGTTCTCAGAGTAGTAAACAATGACTTCACTAAGTGGCTGGCGGTTATTTTGGTCGTAAACAAAGCCTTTTGTTTGAGACATTCCTTTGGAAGCAAAACAAAATAAAAATATTATAGCAAAAGGCCTCAATATGTTATTCATACAGCATAATTAATTAGCAAAAATAATGTTCTTAAAATGCGTGAAATAAAAACCGTTTAATAATACCAATCCCTTGTCACCTCCTAACTTTTACCCGAATCATAGGACTCATCAACTTATCCCCGGATGGCTCACAGCGCATAGGTTTTGCCTCTTTCCACTCTCCAAAGTTAATAGAAAGTACATTTATAAAACGATCCTCCGCATTTGTCCCCAACTTTAATCCATGAAACCCGTCAGTAACGTAATCTAAATCAACCCCTGTTTGCCCTGGAAGCCATTCCAAGGCAACTAAAAAGGACTCGGTTATCATTACCGGTTCTTTAAAGTGTATGGTGTGCCAGCAATTACGACAAGTCACTTTTTGCGGCTCACTAAAAATCACTTCAGAATCAGCATCATCATTGATTCTCTGAATAAGACCTTCGTATAAAACAGCTCTAAAAGGACTTCCTTTTTTACTCCCTCGATTAACAAAAAAAGCAATTTCATCTAAATAAATGGTATCCGAATTTTCAAAAAACAAACCCCTACGATAATTATTATCATTTCCGCTTTTCATGACAAAACTGCATGCGCTAGACTTTTTTGCCTGAATTCCTAAATAGAGTTCGTTTTGATAACGTACATCCACTTCGTGTAAAGTGAAATCTTTTTGTTGCATACATAGCAATTGCCTACTTGATGTATCTATTTTTAGAATTGCATCATGATATCCGAAGGCCTTAATACGAATTAAGTTGCCATGTTTTGTGGTGGGAAGCAACACCTCTCCATTTTCACCTCCTTGACTTAAAAATATATTAACGTTCGCATCAAAACATGCAAAATAAGGTATGACTTCCTTGCTCTCACAATCAATCACTCTAATCACTTGCGCGAAACTTTGGATAGAAGTAAGTACAAAAAAGGTCAATACCTCAAAAAGAATGGGCTTAATCATAATTCAACAAAACAACCAAACACAAATTCCTCCGAGTAGAAGTCATTTAAAAAAACATCTACATCACTATTTTGAATCATAAATGATGGGGACTCATTTTTGTCCTCAATAGACATGTCTTCCTTACTACAAGATGCAAACATAATGCATCCTAACATAGAGCCAAATAGAAACTTTTTCATTTTAATTTAATTTAAGTTGTTAGCGCAACTTCAGCACTTTGCTCGTCAAGCTGCCAGACGATTAAAAATCACCGTGGCCACGAAATGACTTTTAACCCGGCAAAGCAAAAAAAATATTATGCATGCATAGGATCAAGGCTTTGCATGAGATTTTATTTAATTTTTTAGCCGCCTCCCGCCAAAACCACCCCGTACCAATTCAGCATTCATTTGGGCGGGACCGGGCTTTCCGCAGTACGGGGCACCGAACGCTTTCGGGAATCCCTGGCGTATGGACGAATGGCATGTATTGGGCGTTTGGTTCTACCAATATCCCGTACCTAACGGCACGGGTGGCCGCGTAGAGGTATATTGGCTACCGATATTTCGTCCCTAACGGGACTCTACGAAGTACATATAATTGACTACTCGAATACTAAATGGCGTTCTGCAATCACATTGTAGTATTGAAGACGACACAATCAACGGCATAATACATTAAAATATCATGATAATTCAAAGTGTGGGTTGTAATTATCAGCAATAAAAAACACAAAAAAAGGCTTTTATCTTATCAACAACAAATCTTTCATTGGCACCATTTCAAAAAGTGTAAAGTGAAAGACTCAAATATGTAAAACGGAACTCTCCTTGCCAACAAACAAAATAATCACTATATTTGTAAAATATAAATACAAAACAGCAATGACCACATTCACCAGCTCACTTCCGGATGATGTATTGAAAATGCTTGCCGATAAAGCAAAGTCGCTTTCCGTGCCTAAAAACAAAATCATTGAGCGTGCCCTGCGAATCTATCTCGATCAACTCAATCGTGCGGAATACGTGCAGTCGTACAAACAAATGACGGGCGATGTTGACCTCTTAAAAGTCGCTGAGGAAGGAATGGAAGAGTACATCAAGCAACTCGACCATGAAGAGAGGTGAAATTTGGTATGTGGACTTAAATCCTGTAAGAGGAAGCGAACAAGCTGGTTTTCGCCCCGTAGTTATCATTAGTGGTGATATGCTCAATACCTACGCCCCGGTAATGATATGCTGTCCGCTAACCACGCAAGTTAAAGGCTATAAAGGCAATTTAATTTTAAGCCCATCCGCAACGAACGGACTTCAAGACACTTCCGAGGTATTGACATCGCATGTTCGCAGTATTTCTAAAACTAGGTTTGTAAAAAAAATTGGGTTGATTTCGGAAGCGGAAGTGCTAAAAATTCACAACACGCTCTCAGACTTGCTGAAATACTGAATTCAAATTTTTGCTGGCTTTCAGAAATCATTCATTGAGCTTAATAGCGCTCCGCAAACGCAATCCTCTTCATACGCCTATCCGATTCCGAATCAATCAACACACCGCGATCACGCAGATATTGCCTCAATTCAGATTCGGACTTTACAAAGTAGAAGTCTGTATTAATTTGAATCATTTTGTCTTGCGGACTAAGTGTATCACACACAAGTACGGGGATTCCGTGATTACGTCGAATCATATAGGCCAAAGAACTGATCGTATGTGACCGCACATTTTCTTGTGTGGGGATATCTGCTGCAAACCGCTCATCAAACCCTAAGCAAAAGGCATCTACTTCGGTGGTATCAATGCTTATTGGCAATCGTTCAACCAATGCATCGCGAAGAGTACCAAGGTTGATGCTGCCCGATTTGGAAGTGGCCGTAAGCGTGTAGCGAAAGAAACCATCCCCATTGTCAACCATTAAATATTGCCTTCGTTCCGGAGAAATCCCAATCAAAATATGGGTTAACGTACTTTCATAATACACCGAGTCATCTTCTAAAACAGTGTTTGAATTGGAGGGAAAAGAAAAAATGGAATTAGCGGTTAAAGAAACCTCGGTATCCATATCTAATGTAAAGTGAAGGTCACGTTGTTTGTCGGCAAAAAAAGTAACGAAAACAATAACGGCGTTAAACACAATATGCGACACCACACTGTACCTAAACCCGTAGCGCAAGCCTATGTAGGCCAACAAACCACCAACCCCGGTGTAATAAACAACTTGAATGGCTGAAAAACTCCAAGGATTACTGGGGTTTAAATGAGCCAAAGCGAAGGACAAGCTGCTCAGCACAAAAAACAAAACCCCTTTAGCATTGGTCAAATTCAGTGTTTTGGCAAACGCCTGATACAGCAAAAGCCCTACTCCAATAGCAATGAGCAAATAAACATGCATCAACCAACCAAAAACAATGATGAGGGCAGCTGTTGTCCAAAAAGCCCAACGCTTACCCGTAACCCAAAGACGAAAGACCACTTCCTCATACACTGGAGCAATTAAAATGACCATTAAAAAAACCAAGTATAGCGGCAGCTGACTTACTAGTTTGCCAATGGCGTTGTCGTCTAAAGCATCAAACCCATGCATAGAATAATATGCTGTGAGCATGCCTATACCTAGCACAAACAGTCCTAAGGAGGAGAAAAGATGTATTTTGGAAGGAATGGGTTTGATTGCTTGCATACAGGACAAAAATAGCGCTTAGCTTTACATGCTATATGTTTATTTAGCTACACCTCCAGCTTTATTGCCCGCCAACTCTTCACCGAAGCATCAGACCTTTCTTGATTAAAATTTCCGGTGTGCACGAGTGTTTTACTGTCAATCAAATCTGGTTTTAGTGCTTCGAAATAGTTCAAGCCTTTAAACATATCGGACATGATGGTTTCCGAGGCTTTGATTTCTACTATGTTGATCTTCTCGGTATGCTGCCATATTAAGTCTACCTCGTGACCAGCAGCGTCTCTCCAAAACCAAAAATCACAATGGAGGTTGTGGTGATGGTTTTGCTTCATATACTCGTTAATGACGTAGTTTTCAAAACAACTGCCTTTGTGCTGACTGATTTTTAGCGATTCGGCATCACGAATTTTAAGCAAATAACAAAGCAACCCAGTATCGTAGAAATAGAGCTTTGGGCTTTTGGTAATTCGCTTGTTGAAGTTGCCGTGATAAGGCTGCAAGAGATAAATCACATAGCTGGCTTCCAACACCAATATCCATGACTTGGCCGTTGGCTGCGACACACCACAGGCATTTGCCAAAGCATTCAAATTGAGGAGTTGCCCTGCCCGACCTGCACACAGGGAAATAAAATTTCTAAACTGTTTGAGGTCTTTTACGTTGATGATTTCGGACAAATCGCGCTCAACATAGGTTTGCACGTAATTGGAAAAGAAGGTATTGACCGGAATATCGCGATCATACACTGCCGGGTAACTCCCTCGTTGAACATTAACCGCATAATCACCATCAAGCCAACCGGCTGCTTCCATTTCTTCACAATCAAAGGGCAGAAGTTTAAACAAAGCCACCCTACCGGCCAAACTTTGGGTGATATTATGCATTAAATGAAAGTTTTGGGAGCCCGACAAAATATATTGCCCCATTATCATATCTTCATCTACCTTGGTTTGTAGGTACGAGAAAAGTTGAGGGACACGCTGAACCTCATCCAAAATCACAAATTCACTGTACTGCTTTAAAAAACCATTGGGGTCTTTTTGCGCAAAGCTTCTATTATCGAGATTTTCTAAACTCACATACGTATAATCTGAAAAATGATTTTTCAAGAGGGTCGTTTTACCGGATTGACGAGGCCCGGTGAGCGCTAATACGGGATACTTTTTAGCTAAAAACTCCATTTGTTGAATAACATTTCTATTGGCACTCATAATAATTTTTATTTTGACGCAAATATACTGTTTTTGTTTGTATTACAAAAATCAACTTTGAAATTTCACGGCTTTAACTTTGAAATTGCATGTCATCAACTTTGAAAATACATTGCTTCAACTTTGAAATTGCATGGCCTAAACTTTGAAAACACATGATTTATCCCAACCAATATTATTTTAGCCAGCACTGCACTTAATGAAGTTGTTGTGAAAGGCGCAATCAATGAACGAATAATTTCAAAAAATTACTTATACCACTCCAAAATCGGATCTGTATTAATAAAAAGCATGCGAACGCTATCGCTCGGGAGATTCATAGACGTAAAGTCCCGTATGTTGCGTTTGGTAAAATAATGCTGCCATCGACTCCAATACACCACCACCGTTTTACTACGGGGTGAAAAATCGTCAAAAACCAAAGTGTCTTTAGCTGCAATCAGTTGCCAGCCTGCTAAAAACAAAAAATCACGGAGATGGACGTTTGAAGAAATGGCATCATCGGCACGTTTAAACATGGATGAATCTATCTTGCCTTGCAAATAAGACAGAGGATGCCCCACACAACTGGATTCAAATTCTATTAAGTATCCATCACGGTCAAAAACATAGACAAAACCATCTTCTTCCACCAGTTCTTTTGGCCAATAAGGGTAGCTAATATTAAATGTGTCGGTCGGGAAATAATAATACATGTCTTCCAACATCAACGAATGAGACATTCCTGTCTCTAGCATGTTCTCAACCGTTAACACCTTGGGTTTTTTGATTATTCCCAAGCCCCTTAAAACGGTGTTACAGCTGCTTAATAGACCGATGAACGCGATCAATAAGAGAGATTTTTGTACAGACATAATTTGCATCTAGGAAGTTTTTTACTCAAAACAACCGCACATAAAAACCAAACGAGAGCATACCTGTATTTACGGTTAGCGCGTTTGCTGAAAAGTCACTGAGCGCATTAATCGATACAGAGAATCCAATATCATCCGTTAA
>JAIUMB010000040.1 GCA_022565745.1 Cryomorphaceae bacterium
CTTGCTCTTCTACGCGCTTCTTGTTCATTTGAGCGCGGCTAAGGTCAATGCGTGCTTGCTGGGTTCTCGCATTTCTTCGCAAGCCTGTAAACAAGTCCCATTGAAAATTAAGACCAATGACGGTAAACGGAACCCAGGCATTATCATCGGTAAAGTTATTGAGCTCAAAAAGGTTAAAATTGTCGCCGAAATTGTTGCGACTGTAATTAATAAACCCGTTGAGTTTTGGCAGATAACTCATTTGCTCATTCCTAAGGGTGAGAAATGCGGCTCTTTCTGAGGTTTCGGCACTGCGGTAGGGTACGTATCGGTCTAAGTCAAAACGCGTTTCCAACAGCTCTCCGGCAAATTCATTGAGTTCGGTAAACGCGTTAATGTTATCGCTCAGGGTGAGTTCTTCTTTTTGTGGAAATCCAATGATGAGCTTTAAAGTCAAAAGTGCAATTCGGTTTTGGTTTTTAACTTCTTCTATGTTGTTTTCCAAATTAGCAACGGTAATCTCCAATTGATCAACATCTTGTTCCTCTAGGAAGCCTTCATCAAACAATGCCCGATTTTCATTGAGTATCTTTTTTGATGATTTGAGATTGTCTTCCAGCAGCTTGATTAACTCTTTGGAAATAACAACGTTACCATAAGCGTTATAGACCTGTTCTGTAATTTCGGTTTTGCTCTCTTCAAGCTCCAAACGTGAGATGTCTTTGTAGACACGACTCGCCATGAGGGCTACAAAATAGGATCCGTCAAAAATCAATTGGTTGACATTGGCACGGTATGATGATTGGTAGGGTACGCCAAAGGCTAGGAGAACAAAGTCTTGACCATCCGGTGCGCCGCCTGGAAGAAATTCAGCGGGAACGGGTTGTTGGGGAATTTGGTAGTTGTAATTAAGGTCGGCCCCTACACCAATTTGTGGCAAGCCGGCAGCAGCTGTTTCCTTCACTGTTTTTTTGGCAATTTCGTAGTCATAGCCTTTGTTGCGAACGGCGTATCCATTTTCCAAAGCATAGCGGATGGCATCGTCTATAGAGAACGAAACCGGCTGTGCTTGAGCAAATATTCCGCACAGGGTTAAGAAAAGTATAAGTCCTTTATTTACGTTGAGGAAGTGCATGCTTTTTTTATTATTCGTTCTTGTGTAATTTGGAAAGTGTTTTTCTTCCTTTGTCAGACAGAATCCCGTGCAGATGGTATTGAAGGGCTTGGTTCCGCAGCTCTTTTTTGTCTAAATCTTCACTCCAAAAAAAGTCGTCGTTCATAATGATTTGAGCCTGACCAAGATAAAGTCTGGCAATGATTTCCGGGTCGAAGTCAAGTCTATAAAAGCCTTCTTTTACCCCGCGCTTGAGGTTTTCAAGGGTGGCGTTTATCATTTCTTCTTCTTTGACTTTTTGCAGGTGACGATAGGTTTCCGGAAAATACTTTTTTAACTGAAAAAGCATCCGTTCGTGTGTTGGTGTAAAGTATTCTTGTAGAGCAAAGTGCATGGCAAAAACCTCTTCAATGGGGTTTTTTACAGTAGCGAGAATTTGATCGGTAAAGCACTTAACCTCTTCGGTCATCTTAAGAATACCTTCGTGAACCATCGCGCTTTTGCTGTCAAAGTAGCGATAGATGGTCTTTTTGGAAATGCCCAACTCATTGGCTATTTGATCCATAGATACGGATCTTAAGCCAAATTGTAAATAAAGCTCCATAGCTTTGTCAAGGATAATTTCTCGCTGCATATTCATTGTCTAAAAAGCACTTATTACGGGGTGCAAAACTACAACGAAATGAACCTGTGGAAACGAATGTTGTTTCATTCGTTTCCTTAAAATATCGTTAAAGGATAGGGTGTTGGTTTTTGTTGTGATACAGGGCATGCCCTGTGTCTACATCAAAAAATTTCCGTATTGTAATCCTCAGGAAATTTGGGGGTGATGGGGCGGTACTGCTCTTGGATATAATGCATGTCTTTTTCAAAATCACCAGTGGGCATAAATACATCTAATACGCCTGTTTCTTTTTTGCCGTAGTTCATAAACCCCAAGGCTATGGGTACGTTTGCTCCCAAGGCGATGTGGTAAAATCCAGTTTTCCATTTCTGAACGCGTTTTCTGGTTCCCTCAGCCGGAACCAAAACAACCAATTTTTCGTGCTCTGCAAAGGTTTTGATTGCGTATTCAATGAGCTGCCCTTTTTTCTCTCCTTTCCTCTTTCGTGAACGATTTACACCAATGGCACCTGTAGCGCGAAAAAACCAACCAAATAAGGGGTTTTTTGTGTAGCTGTCTTTGATGAAATACCGCCATTTAATGCCGAGAATCCAGCAAGCCGCTTGGGCATAAGGGTAGTCCCAGTTGGAGGTGTGGGGTGCAGCCAGCATCACACAGCGACTAAAATCCGCATCTTTAGGCACGCGTACTTTCCATCCGGCAAGGAAGAGAAAAAGGCGGGCAATCAGACGCTTTATCATCTTGTTAGGCCTTGATATTTAACTTGGTTTTTACCCCGTTGAGCATCTCGTCAACCATGCGATCTAAGGTGTACTCGGGTTGCCAATTCCACTCGGTTTGGGCCGTGCTGTCGTCGATGCTGGAAGGCCACGACAAAGCGATTTCATTGCGGAAATCTGGTGCGTAATCGATCTGAAAGTCGGGTTGTGCTTTTTTAATGGCATTGGCCAATTCGGCCGGACTAAAGGAAATGCCAGCAAGATTATACGAAGTGCGTGTACGAACATTTTCATCAGGGGCATCCATAAGTTCTACCGTAGCGCGAATGGCGTCACTCATGTACATCATTGGTAGGTAGGTGTCTTCAGCAAGGAAGCTGGTATAGGCATTGTCTTTAATGGCGCCGTAAAAAATATCAACGGCATAGTCGGTTGTTCCTCCGCCAGGTTCGCCTTTCCAGCTTATGAGACCTGGATAGCGAATGGATCGGACATCTACGCCATATACTCGGTGGTAATACTGACACCATAACTCACCGGCACTTTTACTAATCCCGTAAACGGTTCCCGGTTCCATAATGGTGCGTTGTGGCGTGTTGTGCTTGGGGGTTGTCAAACCAAAAACGGCGATGGAACTCGGCCAAAATATTTTTTTAATGTGCTTATCACGTGCCAAATTCAGTACATGAAACAGCGAGTCCATATTGAGCGCCCAACCTTTTTCGGGCATCTTCTCAGCCGTGGCAGACAGCATGGCGACTAAGTGATAAACGGTGGTAATGCTGTATTTATCGACAATTTGCTTAAGGGCATCGGCATCGGTGGCATCGAGTATTTCACAGGGACCATCGTGGTGTGATATTGCGCGAATATCTGTGGCAATTACATTTTCGCTGCCGTGTTTGCGACTGAGATATTCACACAATTCAGTGCCAATTTGTCCGCCGGCACCGAGTATGAGGATGCGTTCGTTCATCAAAGAATGCTTTACTAATTAATATTGACTGATGTTGACTTTTCGTTCGATAAGGCCATGTTGATTAAAGAATCGCAATACATAAACGCCTCGAGCCAATTGATCGGTTGGGATGCTAATATCTCTGTTGGGAGAGATGTGTCCATTGTATACCACACGACCGTTTAAATCGTACATTTCTACGGTAGCTCTCTCGCGTAGGGCATCGGCTTTGACCCAAATTTCTGAGGGGCGCTGTGCAACGATAAAAGCCATTTTTCTGTGGTTTTCTACGCCTATAAGGTATGAGGTGTTAAGAGGCTCGTTTCCCTTGAGGTTTAGAGCGTGGTCCTTGACGATGAACCATTTTCCTGCAGTGTCGATATCTAAGCGCATCCAACCATAGTGGGTGGAGTCATTGCGACGAATGCGTAGTCCTAAAAACTTATCTGTGGCACCTCCGTTCCAATAGTCATTATAGTCAAACTCGCCATTGCGAGCAAAGCTCATGCTCCCGTTGGTAAGGCCAGGAAGCCACTCGGTACCGGGACCAATATCAACGCCAAAGTCAAACTTTGAAGCATAGGCATAGCTCATGGGGGTGTTGCCGGCAATGCGGTTGTGGGTACTATTGAGGGGAACGGCCTCAATAATGTCAAAGGTGTTGAGACCAAGATTCACATCAAACTCCGAGCGGATGGCAAAGTGATTGAGCGAATCACCATCCAAACTAACTGCATACAATGTGTCGGTGCGAATGGTGTCGGATTGAACATCGACATAATTGACTTGAGCGCTTACGCTGGTTGTGCCAATTACACCCGCAGCGACTGAGCTGTATCGGGTAAGTTTATCTTTAAGTGTTTTATTCATGTATCGATGCTTCAATGTGTAGTGGAGATGACGTCATTTCAAGCAACCTAATGGTTTAGCCTTGCAGACAACCTCTTTTTATCAAACGCAAATTTACGTTGAAGAAACAGACAGCGTAAATCTTTGGCGATTTTTTTTTACTTGTGCGGTAAATGTCTTCATTCTTCAAGCATCGAGTACCTTTGCCGCAAAATCTATTTTATGGCTTCGGTAAGGCAAATGTTTTTGGCACGACAAGCACAAACGACTAATTTTCCTTTAGCTTTAGAGGTAGAACGTGCTGAGGGGATGTATCTCTACACGCCTGAGGGGAAGAAGATTCTTGACCTTATCGCCGGCATTAGTGTTTGCAACATCGGCCATCGTCATCCGAAGGTTTTGGAGGCCATTCGCGAACAAATGGACAAATACATGCACTTGATGGTCTATGGGGAGTACATTCAATCGCCTCAGGTAAAACTGGCCGATGCTCTCCACAAAACGCTGCACCCCTCACTCGATAATGTGTATTTTGTAAACTCCGGTTCGGAGGCCATTGAGGGGGCACTAAAGCTCGCTAAACGATATACCGGAAAACCCAATATAGTCGCTTGTCATGGCAGTTACCACGGCAGCAGTCACGGCGCATTGTCCATCATGGGAAGTGAAGAATTTCGCCAAAACTATCGACCACTGCTTCCTGGCATTACTCATATTCCCTATAACGATACCGAAGCGCTGGTACAGGCCATTGATCAAAATACGGCGGCCGTGGTTTTGGAAGTTGTGCAGTCGGAAAGCGGATATATTCCCGGAACCCACGATTTTTTAAGGGCTGCTCGCCATCGTTGCAATGAAACAGGTGCGCTCCTTATTTTGGATGAAGTGCAAACCGGATTTGGTCGCACGGGAAGTTTATTTGCCTTTCATCAGGTGGAGGGGTTTGTGCCAGATATTGTCGCCATAGCCAAAGGGATGGGCGGCGGCTTGCCCATTGGTGCATTTGTCGCGCCCCAGCATATCATGGCTGCATTGAAAGACAATCCCATCTTAGGGCATATTACGACCTTTGGGGGCAACCCAGTTAGTTGTGCGGCATCGCTCGCTGTTTTAGAAGAGCTCATGGATAGCAGTCTCGTGTGTTTGGTGCCCAAAAAAGAAGCGCGCTTTCGCAAGGGATTAAATCACCCGGATATATTGGGCGTGCGTGGAAAGGGGTTGATGCTCTCCATGCAGTTTCGCGATTTTGACAAAGTACAAGCTGTCATGCGGGGGTGTTTGGAGAAAGGGGTGGTCACCGATTGGTTTTTATTCGACCAAAATGCACTACGCATAGCGCCACCACTTATCATCACCGATGAGGAAATAGACTTTGTCTGTCGTGTATTGACCGAGGTGCTCGATGAACAAAGGGCGTAGAGCCTGAGGTTATTCCTCAGGACCTACGTAAAATTCTACCGTCTTTTCTCCGCGATTTCCCAGTTTGTCTTCCGCAACGACCTTCACCACATACTTTTTGTTCTTCTGAAACACATTGCGTTCAGAGGCATCAAGTGTGCGCGGACTGCTGTACTCTCTCAAGGGGCCATCGTTGATGGAATAGAGGATTTGATTTGTACCGGTATGCTTATCGGTAGCACCGACATACATTCTAACGTAATTTGGATAAATCGGATTTCCGCGACGCTCGCCAATGGGTTCAATACTGAAATTGACGAAAATTTCCGGCGGGGTATTGTCGACAAACACATTGCTTTTCTTGTCGGCTTCTTTATTGTTTACGTTGTCTGTAGAGCGAAAGGTAATGGTGTGGTAACCTTCCTGATCTATGGTAAACGGCGTATAGGTCTTCATGCTTCCGCCGTCGATGGCATATTCCGTGGTTTTAATGCCCGAACCGGCATCGCTTTTTGGAAGGGTAATGGGCGTTTCTTTATTGATGAACAGTGTGTCGCGATCAAAAAACTGTGGTGAACCGTAATCGATTCGTGTTTGTGGAGCGCGGTTGTCCATAAATACAGTAAGTGCCTGCATGGAAGCACGGTTTTCAACATTGTCGGTCGCATCGTAGCGCACGGTGTGTACGCCGTAGTTGTCGGGGATGCTAAAGTCCGAGGAGAACGACTGTCGCCCACCGCCGTCCATGGTATACTCAATCATTTTCACCCCGGCTTTGTTGTCGCTGGCAGTAAGATTGATTTTGGTTCGCTGCGATACATAGAGATATTGGCCTTTGTGCTGGTCCCCTACAACCTTAATGTCGGCTACCGGAGGGATTCGGTCAAGGTAAAACGAGAAGGATGTTTTGCTGGCTTCGTTTTCGACGTTATCAATGGCGTAATAATAGAGTGTGTGCTCTCCATCTTTGAGGTTGGTCATATTGCATCGGTTGTAATAGACACGATTGCCCTGTTCGTCGTATGAGAAGAAGGTTGTTTTTACCCCGGAAAGGTTGTCGGAAGACGATAGGGTAAAGTAGCTGCTCGGCGCTAGTATATTGTTGTTATGAACGATGCCGTTGATGGTGTGGCTGGTGGTTGGAGCACTGAGATCAACCGTAAATGTAGATGAGCGCGTTTCTTCTGCATTGCCTACATTATCGGCTGAATAATAATACAAAGTTTTATTGCCCTCGCCACTTACGGAGATATTGCTGCTGTATTTGGCGTATCCACCATCTAAGGCGTATTGGGTTTCTGCTACACCGGAAGTAGCGTCATTGGCAGACAAAGAAAACGACAGATTTTTTCCGAAGTAGGTCACTCCACCAGATGCGTAGCGAGGAGCCCCCAGGAAACGGTGCGTAGTTCTTGGCGCAACGCCATCGGCATAAATTTCCATCATAACTTCTCTGGGTGGCTGTACCATTTTTCCAGTTTCGGGGTCTACAGCCCAGCGATGACGAAGGTAGTGAATGCCTTCAGCCTCGAGATACATGGGTTCGGTATCTTCGGGATGTTGTTTGCTTTTTAAAGTGTGGTTTTCGCCGTCTGGCGTAACAGAGAATTTAATGTACATTGGCATACCTCGTTGTATGTAGGTATTGCCGTCGGACTTATAAACCACGTATTCGTAACTCGGTTTTTGTGGTTCTTGTGCGTGCATCACAGATAATATGGAGGTTGTAAGAACCGCCAAAAAAAGGTATTTGTATATCATAATGATTTGTTTAAGTGAGGCTAAAGGTATTATAATTTTTTAAATGTGTTAATGTTTTTTTGTGACACAAGTAACAAAGCGATGTACACTGGCATATGTCCAACTCATGTGATGTATTTTCGCCATAAAAAAATATGGTGTCACTTTGGGATGAGCGCTTTTCTGCAGATGAGTATATATATGGTGAATTGCCCAACCGTTTTTTTGCCGACCAAATAAAAAAACACAAACCCGGAAGGATATTGCTTCCTATGGAAGGGGAGGGGCGCAACGCCATTTATGCGGCAAAACACGGCTGGGAGGTAGAGGCTTTCGACGCTTCTGTTGAGGGCATAAAGAAAGCGCAAAAACTGGCCGCAAAGCACGGGGTTGTAATTTCTTACACACACGCCACTACGGATGCGTTTGATTACAAGCCGGAGCGCTATGACCTGGTGGCTTTGGTATATGCTCATTTGCCGCCTAATGAGCGCTTGGCTATGCACCGTGGGATTGCCAATGCACTGGTGCCTGGAGGAATGCTCGTCGCCGAATTGTTTCACCCGAAACAGTTGGGCAGGACATCAGGCGGACCAAAAAACCAGGATATGCTCTATCCGTTATCGCTGTTGGAGTCTGATTTCCCTCAGTTTGAAACCATTTATGGTGTTGAAAAAGAAATTGAATTAGACGAAGGAGCGTTTCACAAAGGCGCTGCATTTGTGACTAGATATGTTTCCAAAAAAATCCGATGATCATGCGTGTATTGTTTTTTTTCCTAATGTCAATGGCGGCTTACGGGCAGGTTCAAATTGCTGGTAAAGCCAAAAATGTAATGATGGGCATTGATTTGTCGTCAAATATTTGGTTGGACACAATCGTGCAGCCTGGTGTTTATGGTCTGGGTCCGGTAGATGACTTACAAGGCGAAATAACGCTTATAGACGGAGTTGTGCATGCCTCGTCCGTTGTCAATGGCGAGGTTCATACGCATCATTCGCCTAACGTGAAGGCTCCGTTTTTTGTGTATACACATGTAGAGGAGTGGGAGGCGTATGAAGTCTCGGTGGAGGTTCACTCAATGAGTGATTTACAGCACATCATTGAAGACTTGGGACAGTCTGCAGGGATGGAGGGGCCTTATCCTTTTCGAATAAAAGGGGAAGTCGAATACCTAAAGTACCATATCATCATGCGTGACCTCAGTGAAAAAGAGCATTCACACGAAGCGCATAAAAAAGCTAAAGTTCAGATGGAGCAGTCATCTGTACCTGTTGAATGTTTGGGCTTTTTTTCTCGGGAGCACGAGGGCGTATTCACACATAAAGGCCAATACATACACGTTCATGTCGTTTTGCAAGATCCTTTGTTGAGTGCACATGTAGACGATATCTCTGCGACGGGGAGGCTTACGGTTTTTTTCCCTAAAACACAATAAGTGAACAACTTCAGTTTTATGGTGGTTTTGTTGTAACTTTACGGTTTAAACATAATTCCATAAAAATGCTCAAATATTACATCTCAAAGGCTTCTTGTCTCTTTATTTTTGCACTTGTGTTAACTGGCAATGCACTCATTGCTCAACAAGCTGTTCCCAGTGTATCGGCTAAGTTTTTTATGAATGAATATAAAAAACTACCTGATTCGGTAAAACAAAGCAATGAACTTCCCCATCATTTTGTCATGCGCCATGCGTTGCAAAAGGTCAACAACGACTGGTATATTGGCGCAGCCCTCAAAGTCGACCCCACTACTTATAACGATGCCGCCATTGAGCAGTTGGGCGGTTACCTAAGTGCTTCATTGGGCGACTTGAGAAGTGTGCACGTTCCGGCCGATAAAGCTTTCGGATTATTAACTATTCCTGGTGTTATTTATGTTGAAATGGGCGCTCCTGGTGATGCGCCTTCACTGAATTTTGCTGTTGATGATGTTGGAGCCGATACGGTAAAACAAGGATTGGGTAGCATCAGTACACCGCTCAATGGACAAGGGGTAGTGGTTGGCGTTATTGATTGGGGTTTTGATTACGGACATCCTACCTACTGGGATACTTCCGGTACAAACTACCGCGTGGCTCGGGTGTGGGATCAAAACAGTTCGGCAGGAACACCCCCCAGTGGATATAGTTATGGCACTGAGTACACCACAGAGGCCGATATGTTGGCTGCTGGTCACGACGACCCATACACATTTGGCCTTGGGTCTCACGGGATGCATACCAGCGGTATTGCTGCAGGAGGAGGTCTGGGTACCAACTTAGAAGGCTTGGCTTCTTCAGCGGAATTGATACTACTGCCTTACAGAAGAGGCGCTGCCGGCTTGATGGACGGTATGACTTACGTAAAAGATTATGCAGATGCCGAAAACAAGCCGTTTGTTTTTAATATGAGTACAGGTTCGCACTTAGGACCACACGATGGTACATCGCTTAAAAATCAAGCCATTACCCAGATTGTGGGACAAGGTGCCGTGTTTGTTGGTTCAGCCGGGAATAATGGACAAAATAATTTCCACGTCAAAGCCGATTTAGATCAAATAGATACGGCTGCATTTTACATGCGCAGACACAATCTCAATCGCAATGATTACTGGGGAAATGCTTTGCCCATGTGGGGGAGCCCCAATGAGGATTTTAGCGTTGAACTTATGTTGTTAAACAACACTTTAGATACAATATTTAGGAGTGGTTGGGTTCATTCACAGGACAACCCTTCGGTTGACTCACTTTTTGCCATTAATGGTGATACCGTTCATATGATCTTTGAAGGCATTAGTAGCGATCCAAACAATGATAAAGCAAATATTCGCTTGGAGTTAAAAAATCAAACGGGTCTAAATGCCGTTGTACGCCTTACCGGAAGTGGAGAAGTCCATTGCTGGAATGTAGCACGATTATTAACCCGCTATACGAACTGGGGGGAGTCATTAATATCAGATTTACTTGGCGTACCTTTAAGTGGAGGCATCGCAGGCGATCCTGATTATGGTGTCGGCGAACCCTCCGGTGTTGGACCTTCAGTAATCACCGTAGGGGCTTATCGATCAAGAGAGTTTTCGTCTTCTGGACGCGAATTACACGGAAATATAGCCCCCTTTTCAAGTTTTGGACCTACCGTAGATGGACGAGTTAAGCCAGATATTACTGCGCCTGGCGTGCAGGTGGCCTCCTCTGTTTCTTCGTTTGACCCCGATCCAGGGCAAACTTTTGGCGCGGTTAGTTGGAATGGAAAGACATATCACTATGCCCGTTACTCTGGAACATCAATGTCAGGACCGGTTACTGCCGGGGTGGTTGCGTTGATGTTAGAAGCCAATCCATCGCTGACTTGGGATCATATTCGTGATATTATTCGCAGTACCGCGCGACAAGACAACAACACGGGCACATTGCCATCTACCGGTCATTTGCAGTGGGGCTGGGGAAAGTTAAATGCCTATGCTGCCGTGGTTGAAGCTTTGAATACTGTAGGTGCCAAGCGCTTTCGCGGTAAGTCAGCCATTTCTATTTATCCCAATCCTTCATCCGATTTGATTCGTGTCGACTTGACCAATGCGCCAGAAGTGTTTCACATCAGACTAACAGATGTTAACGGTCGCGTCATAGATGAACACAATGTCGACACACACGAACACGAACGTCAATACGATGTTTCTCGCTTTTCATCCGGGGTTTACTTTTTGCAAGCCACGGCGAAGGATGGGAATGTATCGGTATATCGCGTTTTGGTGAAATAATTTAAAATCTGTTTGCTCGAATGTAATGTAACAATGTCGAAAGCAGCCTCGTCGATTGCTGAAAAGCAACCTCGTTGATTCATCGCGAGGCTGCCTTTCATCTTCATATCCTAAACAAATGATTAAACACTTTACTTCAATCGCCCTTATTGTTTTATTTGGCCTGCAGGCACAAGCCGCTGAAGGTGATACCATATTTGTCAACGCGCAACAAGCACGTGATTTGACGTGGTTTGAAGCCTACAACGATTGGGCGCATTTCCCATCAAATTTAGAATTCAACCGCGTTAATATGCAGTTTACCATGGGGTGTGCTGCTGGTGGTTGCAGCGATTGGGATTACACCGTGCTCGTTTATTTGCGGCACAGAAGCATCAATGGCAACGACACAACCATAGAGCGTTTTGAGCTTGCGCGCTTAATTACACCTTATGGTGGTTATATGGACCGCGGGCAAAATGGATTTAACAACAATTGGTCACACACCTTTACCTTTGATGTTACCGATTTTCAAATGCTCATGAAAGACTCTGTGGAAATTGAGGTCTTTTATCAAGGATGGTCTTCCGGTTTTAGCGCCGATATCACATTTGAAATGGTTGAAGGAACACCGCCTCGTCGTGTGCGTCGCATAGAAAACGTCTACGTCCCCGGACGACACAATTATATAACCCCCAGTCAGTTTGAAACCAATGTGCTGCCGGAAAAGACCATTTTTATGAGTGAAGACGACATGCAGGCAGCGCTACGCTTTACCCCTTCAGGGCACGGTTTTATCAATGCTGTAAATTGCGCAGAGTTTTGTCAGCGCAATTACTATGTGAAGGTAGACGGGCAGCAGCGTTTTCAACAATTGATGTGGCGCGACGATTGTGGGATGAATCCTGTGTATCCGCAAGGAGGGACTTGGCTCTACGACCGAGCCAATTGGTGCCCAGGCACGGAAGTCATTACCTACACTCATGAGCTTACTGGACTCTACACTCCAGGCGACTCCCTTGATTTGGATATAGACATCGAACCCATTATTTACACCGTTCCTTCCGGAGAAACGCCGGCAAACTACAACCTCTCTGCCATATTGTTTACGTACGAGGAGCCGTTGCGTCAAAACGATGCCTCCATTTCTCGAGTATTATCGCCCAGCAACAACGAAAACTATAAGCGCTTTAATCCAAGTTGCGGAACGGCTTTGGTGGAACTGGAAAACCTCGGAGGAGATACATTAACCAGTGTTGATATAGACTACGGTATGTTTACCGGAAAACGAATGAGATACCAGTGGACAGGAAGTTTGGCACCAATGGAAAAGACATTGGTCGATTTGCCATTTGACGATAAAGATGCCTGGTCGGATTACCAAGGAAAAACCATTTTTACTGTTTGGACGGTTGACCCCAACGGACAACGTGATGAAAATCCCTTAAATGATGCACAGACGTCTTTTTTCGATGCAACACCAACGTATCCATCCGAATTTAGAATGAACTTTAGAACCAATTCACGAGGAGATGAAACACATTGGATACTGAGAAATTCTGCTGGAGACACCATAGAGCAAGGCGATAATTACACCGCCAATCAAAACGTTAATATAAATCTTCAATTGGCTCAGGATTGTTATGAACTGATTTTTCACGATCGCGGAAAAAATGGATTGAGTTTTTGGGCCAATAACGATGGTGCTGGTGTTTTGCGCTTCATGACCAATACGGGCGTCCTTAAACAATTTAACCCCGATTTTGGCACCCGTATTCATCACTTTTTTACCGTCGGTTTTTCGCTCAACGATGCCAACTACAAAACCGAAAGACTGCGATATGGTGTTTACCCCAATCCGGCTTCGAACACGGTGTATTTTGCTACTTTAGGGGAAGCTTTTGAGGTTGTGATTTACGACCAGCAAGGCCGAGAAGTCTACCGCGGTCAACATAGCGATGCCTCATCAAGTGTTGATGTTAGTCAACTGGCAGCAGGTCACTATTCATTGCGCATTACCGATGTACGTGGCAGTGAACATCATAAACTTCTTGTTTATTGATGATTAAATACAGATAGCCAGGATTCCATTCACAGCTTGCTTTTTTATTGTAGAGACGTTGCGTTGTTCAGCTTTGCTTCTGTTCGGCATTACCTTAAGGGCAATCACAAATACATCGTATAGCCATGCCAAAGTTCTTAGTGGCATTAACAGGGAATGAGCCTATTCCTCCAAAGCGAAATGAGCCGGCAGTGTTGTTGCTGTTTTCTTCAGATGACCAGAAGTAGGCTTGTACGCCGCGGTCTTGTAGGTCGCCGCTGCCACCACTGGCCCTGCCTCCTCCATGTATCCGCAAGGTAGAAGAAAACGCATCGGATAAAAGACCATTACCCACACCGCCATTGGCAGCAGAAGCGCTGAGAAAATTATTCCACTCTGCCTGTGTGGGGAGTCGCCAATTGCTGCCCAATAACTGCGTACAAGGATCATTAGCTACCGTCCAATCTTGTATTTCATTGATGGGATTGATCCACAGCGTATTTGGTGTGCGATTTCCCGATGCATCGTGGGCATAGGCCTGAGCACGGTTAAACTGCCAATACCAACCTGAGGCCGCGGGTGAAGGATCCAGTACAGAGTCAGCTTCTGCAGTAGCACCTAAGTTCATTTTAAGCCAACAGCTGTTACCACCTGGTCCGCCCCAGTTGGCCTGCACGGTGCTGTACATGCGATTGGCGTACTGTGCTGATGTATCTGGCGTAAACCCCGCAACAAATCCATGCCCCACACTGTCTACACCACAATTGATGCTGAGAGCCTGCGATACCCAAAGCATTTCAGAAAATAACGGATCGCAGTTACCCTCTTCAATACGCAAACGATAACCTGCGGGAAGTGAATCCGCAATGGTTGAGAAAGCTGGGGAGGTTGCACCAGTAAGGTCTTGCCAATTGATGCTGTCGTAGGTGACTTCCCATTGCAGATTGCCACGGGCATGGTCAATTTCCAAGTGGATGGTATCATTGCGATCTACCACTAAGGTTTGTTGAGCAAAAGCGGTCATGCAAAAAAAGCATACATATATTAAGGTATGAATAATTCTTTTCATTTTGGTCTGTGTTTTGTTTTTGTGAAAAAATGTCATACGTGCCGTTTACCTTTGAATGATAAATTTTTCGGTAAGCGAAAGGCCGTTCCCTGTGTATTCAATCAAATAAACCCCAATTGGAAGGTGTTGAATGTTTATTGTGGACCTGTATTCAGTAACGTTAGTTTGTTCAAGTACCCTACCATTTGAATCTTTTAAACGCAACGTACCATCTCGAAAAGGAGTTTCAAAAACGATTCTCGAGCTGGCAGGGTTAGGATATAATTTCAATGAAGCCCCTTCTTTTTTATCCACAGAAGAAATAAAAAGCAATGTTATCATCACAGAATCAACAGCGGTGCAGTTGCGATCATCAAAAACGGTAAGTTGATAGATTTGTTGACCAACCGTTTGGTTGGAGATTTGGGGATTGCTGAGTGTATCGTTAGAGAGTGCGGTTGATGGTCTCCATTCATAGCGATAGGGTGGTGTGCCGCCAAACGCAGTTGGATTACCTCCCAGAAAAAAAGCATTGAGGTCGTTTGGATTCGTGAAAGCCGTGTCTTGCCCTGCATCCGCAATCAACAGACTGTCTTGCATAGACGCGAGGGTAACGGAGTGGGCACTTTGCGCGTAAAGAGAACAGGGAATACCGCAGCAAGCGCTAAAAAGCAGGATTAATATTTTTTTCATTCTGATCGATTTTACCTCACAAATATAGGACATAATTGAACATTTGTAAACAGCAGCGATTCTTTCATGAGAGGGTATCGATTTTGTCATTTACGACATTATGTATAGATTCAGAGTCATTATAAAATGCGCTTTACAAAATAAAAAACGCACACATCAAAGGCATATAAAGTAAAAAAACAGTAATAAACGACGGTTATCAAAAGCACGATTTCACCTGAAAACACAAGCCTTGATTGAAACTTCCTGTGTTTCAATTTTTTTCCACACAAAAATTCATGTAAATTTTTTCACTACACCCCTTGTCGGTGTTACAAATTGCCGTACATTTGCAGTCCCTTAAAAGTAGGGTAATTAAACAAAACATTGAGTAACAAATAGTTTCGAGTCAATATGCCGACTATTCAACAATTAGTGCGTAAAGGGCGCAATCAAATCAAGAAGAAGAGTAAATCTTTAGCTCTTGATGCGTCGCCGCAAAGAAGAGGAGTATGTACACGAGTGTATACCACTACTCCAAAGAAGCCTAACTCTGCCATGCGTAAAGTAGCACGTGTGCGCTTGACCAACGGGAATGAGGTGAATGCCTACATCCCCGGTGAAGGGCACAACCTCCAAGAACACTCCATCGTGCTTGTGCGTGGTGGTCGTGTGAAAGACTTGCCCGGTGTGCGTTATCACATTGTACGTGGTGCATTGGATACAGCGGGTGTGGACGGCCGTAAACAGCGTCGTTCAAAGTATGGAACCAAACGTCCAAAAAAATAATCAAGTGCCGTCATGAGAAAGACCAGAGCAAAAAAACGCCCTATACTTCCGGATCCTAAGTTTAACGATCCATTGGTAACCCGTTTCGTCAATATGATGATGTTGCACGGAAAGAAGGATAAGTCATTCGCTATTTTTTACGAAGCCATTGAGCGCGTGTCTGAAAAGACGGAAAGCGGTAATGGTTTAGAAGTTTGGAAAGAGGCTTTGACCAACGTTATGCCACACGTGGAAGTGCGCAGTCGCCGAGTAGGTGGTGCCAACTTCCAGATTCCTGTTCAAATTCGTCCTGATCGCAAAATTTCTTTGGCGATGAAATGGATGATTTTGTTTTCACGCAAACGCAATGAGAA
>JAIUMB010000041.1 GCA_022565745.1 Cryomorphaceae bacterium
ATGGATAAATCCACCGGATGTGAGACAAAAATTTCCGGCGCATCAGAATTGTATAACTGGCGAATTTCAGGAATGGCTAATTCCAGCAATTCAGACTCGTTTTCCTCTAACTTTCTCCTAAACTCCACACTGTGTGATTGAACCACTGCGCCGTCGATGATTTTCAAAAAGTTGACATACCCGTGGGTGGCATCTGTGACTGCAGAAAACACATCGACATTGCTGATGCTTGGGTGACTTACCACCGATTTGGCTTGGTATTTTTCAATGCGCTCTAAACGCTCTTTGGTTTTTTGCGCTGCTTCAAATGCCAATTGACTGGCTTGGTGGTGCATTTGTTCTTGCAAAGCTTTGCGCACGGCATTGAGATGACCTTTAATTAAGTTTCTCACCGCCTCAATACTACGGTTGTAATCCTCTTCACTTTGATGGCCTTCACAAGGCCCCAAACAATTTCCTATGTGATACTCCAAGCACACTTTAAACTTCCCGTTATCAATATTATCTTCACTGAGATTGTATTTGCACGTTCGAATGGGATAAAGTTGTCGGGCCAGTTCCAATACCGTCTTCATTACTCTTACAGAGGCGTAAGGGCCGTAATATTCTGAACCGTCTTTTATTTTTTGTCGGGTAGGAAAAATTCTCGGAAAACGCTCGTTTTTAATACAAATCCACGGATAAGTTTTGTCGTCTTTGAGATTGATGTTATAGCGCGGCTGATGGGTTTTAATCAAGTTGTTTTCCAACAGTAAGGCATCGAACTCTGTTTCAGTGACCACCGTTTCAATGCGATCAATTTTTTTAACCATCACCGCTATGCGTGCACTGTCGTGTCGTTTGCTGAAATAAGACGACACGCGTTTTTTGAGGTTTTTGGCCTTACCAATGTATAAGAGCCGATCATTTTTGTCAAAATACTGATACACACCAGGACTAGTTGGCAGTGAGCGAATGGTGTTTTGGATATCGTCTTTTGGATTCATCTTGTCATTAAACTTCACAAAGCTACGTGCTATTATTCATTCTGATTGGCGAAAACACCAAAAATCCTATGCTTCCAATTGAATCATAAAACGTACTTTTACACGCTCAAAACTAATGCCCATGATGCCATATCGATTGTTATTTTTCGCCTTTGTATGCATGTGCTGTTCACGTGTAAGCATAGCACAAGTAACAGAGCGAACATGGACCCTTCAAGAATGTGTGGAATATGCATTAGACCAGAATATTGATGTTCGCCGCTCTGCTTTGAACATTGAAATGGCAAAGAACGACATCAACGCAGCTTGGGCTGATTTGTTTCCGGACTTGAATGCGAGCTTTGGTTATAACTTCAATTTCGGTCTAAACATTGACCCTGTTACCAACTTAATCAGTCGACAATCCAGACAAACCAGCAATTTTGGTTTAAATTCTCAGTGGACACTTTTCGATGGTTTTCGCAACAAGAACAACATTGACCGCGCGAGGTTAGAACGCGATATAAGAGAGGCCAGTTACCGACAGATGGAGGTCGATGTTACGCTTAACGTCACCGCTGCATACTTGCAAATACTTTTGGCCAAAGAAGTATTGCGCATTGCCAGAGAACAAGAGCGCATTTCTACCCTTCAGGTGCAACGCATGTCGGATCTTGTAAAAGCAGGTGCCGAGCCTCGCGGAAGTTTGTACGAGCTAGAAGCACAGTTGGCCAGGGACGAACAAAACAGAGTGCGCAACGAGAACGACTTGCTCCTAAGCAAGCTCGACTTGATTCAGTTGTTACAGTTGCCCGATTTAGATGGCTTTGACGTGACCAATCCCATTGATGGATTACCGGATGGTGAAATTTTTGAATTTACCGAAGACTATATTTTTCAACGGGCATTAGAGTTACAGCCCGGCGTAAAAGCCGCGACATTGGGTATGCAACAGGCCGAGAAAGACATCAGCATTGCCAAGGGGCAACGATACCCTACCTTGAGCATCGTTGGGGCCATTTCTACCAATTACTCCAATCAAATTTTAGAATTTGGCGAGCAGATTCCCCAAATCGTTCCAATTGGGCAGACGAGCGATGGCCAATCCGTTTTTTCTGTTCAACAAGTACCGTCTGACATAAGGAATAAGCCCTTTGTAAACCAGGCATACGACAACGTCAATGAGTTTGTTGGGGTTAGCTTAAACATTCCTATCTACAGCAGATTTAGAATACGCAACAACATCCGCAATGCGCAAATACAAAAGCAAATGGCGGATTTAGAGTTTGAACGGGAAAAAAACCGCGTGCGCCAAGACGTTCAAAGGGCATACGCCGATGCACAAGCGAGTTTAAAGTCGTATCGTGCAGCTGAGAAAGCCGTAAAGTCTAGCAAAGAAGCCTTCGATTACGCACAAGAGCGATTTCGCGTAGGAGCGATACAACAGTACGACTTTGAGAATGCCAAAAATGCATTGGCTCAAGCTCAAGCTGAAATGGCCAGCTCACTCTACGAATTTGTGTTCAGCATCAACGTGCTCAACTTTTACGCCAGCAATGAGTTAAAATTTTAATCATAAGCATTGACGATTTTGACCGAGAATTTATGAAGAAAATTATTTGGATATTAGCAATAATAATGGTTGTTGGTCTATTGATTTACGGCAGAACAGCAGGTTGGTTTGGTGGAGAGACTGCTGTTCTCGTTCAAGTCAAGAAGGTTGAAAAGCGCGATCTGGTAGAACTCGTAAATTCGTCTGGAAAAATAAGACCTGCTGCTGAGGTTAAACTTGCCCCGGAGGTGTCGGGTGAAATATTTGAGTTGAATGTTCGCGAAGGCGATAAAGTAGAGAAAGGACAATTACTGGTAAAGATTAACCCCGACCTCTATCAAGCCGCTCAACAGCGTGCCATTGCATCAACCAACAACGCCAAAGCGACCTTCAAACAAGCCGAAGCACAGTTCATCGAAGCCGAGCGCAATTACAACAGAAACAAGTCCTTGCATAAAAACGGCGTAATCTCTGACTTAGAATTTGATGCCATTCAGCGCGAATATGATGTGGCTAGACTTGGCGTAGAGGCCGCTCGTTATCAAGTGAAAAGTGCTCAAGCATCTGAAAAAGAAGCTGAAGACAATTTAAAGCGCACCACCATATATGCGCCAGCTTCAGGTATTGTTAGCATGCTCAATGTAGAAGTTGGCGAACGCGTGGTAGGGACCGCACAAATGGCTGGTACGGAGTTGCTGCGCATTTCTGACCTCACCCGTATGCAGGTAAAAGTAGAGGTTAACGAAAATGAGGTTATTCGCGTCAATATAGGCGATTCGGTAACTATTCGCGTTGAGGCATACCCCGACGAAACATTTTATGGAAAGGTGGCCCAAGTGGCCATTGCTTCACGTGCTGATGAAAATGCCAGTGCAGACCAAATCACGGTGTTTGATGTTTTGATTGATATCCATCCGGAATCATATGCCCATTTATCGCAACCATATCCTCTCCGTCATGGGATGACCGCTACTGTAGATATCATTACTCGCAAGGTTTTTGATGTCATTGCCATACCTGTTCAGGCTGTTACAACGAGGTTAGACTCTACCGGCGACAACCGCTTGCACACACGTACACGTTCTTCCGATAAAGATGCTTTTACCTGTGTATTTGTTTCTGAAAACGATAAAGCCGTACTAAGAAAAGTTGAAGTTGGCATTCAAGATGATGCATTTATCCATATCAAAAAAGGATTAGAGGAAAATGAAATGGTTATTTCCGGACCATTTGGAGCCATATCGCAAGAATTGCGTCACGAACTTCGCATCCAGACAAAACCATAATTGATGTCGACCAAGGACGTTTTTTGGCTGGCTATAGAAACCGCAACCCGTAATTGCTCGGTGGCTGTATTTCACAACGACCAATGCCTTGCAGTGGCAGAAGAACAAGATGAGGAAAAATACATTCATGCGGAAAGGCTTCATTCTTTGGTAGAAGCCGCCCTGAACAAAGCCAATAAGACCTTTCAAGAGTTACAAGCCATTTTGGTAGGTGATGGTCCCGGGTCATATACGGGCCTTCGAATAGGCGTTTCTGCTGCCAAGGGTTATGCATATGCGTTATCCATTCCATTATACGCCGTTTCGCCTTTGGATGCATTGTATGATTACTGGAAAGCAAATGGCAAAGATGAAGACATTTGTATCACTGTCATTGATGCCCGAAGAATGGAGGCGTTTAGCAAAACATTCAAAAAAGAAGGAACACCTTCAAACATAAAAGCCATCATCTTTGATCAAGATACCTTTAAAAAGGAGACCAAAAGGCTGGCCATCGTAGGCGATGCCGCTTCAAAACTCAAAGGGCTTTACAACAATCAGGTTGTCCTCTACCAGCAGTATCCATCTGCTGCATGGTATGGCCGCTTGGGGTGGACTTTCATTAAAAAAGGGGACTGTGTTGACTTGGCCTACTATGCCCCTAATTATGGAAAATCTTTTGTACCCGGCAAGCCATCAAAGTAAGAACGCATTCGTGTTGAGTACCTATAATGGCTTATAGGAATCTCCTATTTTAGATTGATCAGACGAAAGCAAGCGCTTTATATTTTACGGGTTTATATTATAAACAGACACTAATAAATAAGCAATACCTTTGCAGCTAGAAATAATCAAGCCACATGCAAAAAAAGAATTCAAAGAGCGGCAAGCCTCATCAAGGGGATAAGCAACGTTCTGGTCCACCGATGAAAAAGCCAGGAGGTAAAGGAAAAAAGAAACCTGTGCCTTCAGGAAATCCAGATGAAGTACGATTAAATAGATACTTGGCTTTGGCGGGGATTTGTTCCAGGCGTGAGGCCGACGAGTTTATAGCTGCCGGATTGGTTCAGGTCAATGACAAAGTCGTGACATCAATGGGGTATAAAGTTCAACCCAACGACGAGGTACGTTATGCCGGAGAGCTCATAAAAGGAGAAAAGAAACAGTACGTACTGCTCAACAAACCAAAGGGATTTATCAGCACCACCGATGATCCTAAAGCGAGGAAAACGGTAATGGACTTGGTTGGCAAGGCCTGTAAAGAACGTATTTATCCTGTGGGGCCTCTCGATAGAGCAACCACTGGCTTACTTCTTTTTACCAACGACGGTGGTTTGGCTAAACGTTTAACCCATCCATCACTCGGCGCGAGTAAACTCTACGATGTTGTGTTGGATAAAAATCTAAGTAAGTCTGATTTCGCGAAAATAATTGAAGGCGTTACTTTAGAAGACGGTCCTGTTGAAGTAGATGAATTGTCTTGGGTTGAAGGTAAAACGAGAAACCACATTGGCATTCGCATTCACATTGGCAGAAACCGAGTGATAAGAAGATTATTTGCCGAATTGGGTTATGAAGTAGTAAAATTAGATCGTGTATATTTTGCTGGATTAACCAAAAAGAATTTACCTCGAGGACACTATCGTTTTCTCACCAAAGCGGAAGTAGATTATTTGAGAATGCAGGGAAAGAATGATTAAATGAATTTATGGCACAATAAAAAAAGCCCCGCAAAATTGCGGGGCTTTTTTTATGTGACAAGAAGAAAAATTATTTCTCTACAGTTACTTTGTAAGTTGATTTCTTGCCGTCCATTTCAACGCTTAACAAGTACATACCATTGCTTAGGTGTGACATGTTCATTTGGTGTTGGGTGATGTTATTGGTATTTGCACGTTCTGCATGTACCACTTTACCACTCATATCCGTGATTTGGATATTGGCAAACTTACCGTGTTTTTTATTGAAATCCAAGACCATTACACCTGTAGTTGGGTTTGGATAGTACTTGATTCCAAGCTCATCTTTAACTTCAGTGATCGTATTGGTTGGTCCAGTTCCATCACAGGGATCGGTAGAAGAACAAGCAATCATTCTGATGTGAGGTTGCGCAAGGCTGCGGCTACCACCTGCGTATCCATTAAACCAAGAACCCTGAGTAGCGTTAAACATCAGCGATTGGGTGGTATTTTGGAACGTTTGATCGTTACGGATGCTGACAGGGAAATTTCCTTGTGAAGAGAACATAGTCACTACTATCCAGTATGCAGAATCTGGCTGCTGAGGTGTCCAAGCCATATCAACTTGACCAGAACCTATAGAAGGATCAAAGAAAGCCACGTCGGTAAATCCGTTATCGATTTCGGCTTGTGTGATGGTTTTAAATGCGAACGCAACAGCACCACCAGTAGAACCTGTAAGGAAGTCTTCAACTTTAAACACTTCTACTTCAATTTCTGCTCCAGGCTCTGTTACACCACTAAGACCCACACGAGCGGTAAACATTTGGTCAAATTCACCTTCCTTGATTTCATAACGCGCTGCGATGGCTGATCCGTCAGCACCAAGCTGTCCAGTACCAAGTCCATTAAAGAAGCGGCGGTAGTCCATACCCCAAACTTGATCATTAACCAAGAAAGGAATGGTATCAGGACGGAAGCCAACTGTATTGCTGCTATATCCTGCCAAGGTAAGACTATCAGAAGTTACCTTATAGACAAATTGATATTCACCTTTTTCTGTAGGCGTCCAAAAATCAGTTGTTAAATCAGCAAATGTTCTCAACTCACCAGGAGCTACAATAGGCACTGGTGTATGAGTAACAACTGTATCTAGCACACCGTTTCTCCAGATTTCAACCGCCAAGGCCACATTTGTTTGTGGTGAAGCACCAAAGTTACGTATGTTGGCATCAAAGGCAATTGGGCGTGCTTCACGTAAAGTGGTAATACCATAGTGACCAACGCCACCCCACGATGTTGGTGGGTTGTCATTGAGGATATCATATGCTGGTGCCGTAACCGTTCCTGTACCTGTAGTGATTTCGGTTGACTCAAAAGTAAAGAAAGTTGAAGGCAAAGGCTTAAGAGAAATATCATCAATCATCCAGAAGTACAATCCCCAAACAGATGTTGGATCCGTATTAGGGCTTAACGCACCTGTACGTTCTTCTGCTCTAAAGATTATTGACATACGAACGTTAGATTGACCGCCAATAAACTGAGAGACATCTCTCAACACGCGGGAGTCTCTAGGTGTTGCTGTGTTTACACCTAAATCCGAAGCTGGGTGAATCTCAATGGTATCGGGAAAAGTAGCTCCACCATTGGTACTAAATGCAATATACAAACGAGAATTAAAAAGACGCGCATAGGAGTACATCTCTAGCATCACCTCGTTTTGCCCTGTCAAATCAATCGTGTCTGTGACCAACACACCGATATGTCCGCCAGCAGCATTACCGTTTCCGATACCAGTTCCAGCCGTTTCTTTAAAGTCTGAATCATAAATCATAAAACCATTGGCTCTAGTAGGGCTATTGATCGGAAGACCTGCACCTGCTAAAAATCCACGTGAACCTGTTGAAGTATCGGGGTTGGTGGAAGGACCACGGTATTCCCATTGTGCATTTGGGTTGGGTGTTCCAGCTCTTGTAAAGCCTAAGCTTGTCCAGTTACTAGGGACACCATTGGCGAAATCCTCTGACCAAATGGCTGTTTCTGCGCCATGTGATACTACAGGAAACTCTCTCTTTAGCATGTCATCTCCGTCTTGTACGCTAATGTTAGCATCCATTTCTGGAAACTGTACTGGTTGTTGGGCAAATGCTAACCCCGAAAACAACGCAGCTGCGATTAAATAATTTCTTCTCATTGTCGATTAAATTTAATTTGTCTGTTTGTCAAAAGTACAAAAACTTTCCAATTAACAAGCGGCTTAAACAAAAAAATATCCAAGACGGCTGAATAATAAGAAATATTAATTTTTGAAGAGAAGTATTACAAGGCGAAAAACCACTATCTATCTTGAAAACAAAAAGCCTCCTGCATAAGGAGGCTTTCATTAAAAACTTTTAACCAATTGGTTATCAATATCTATTCATAAGACTCCATGGGAGCGCATGTACACATTAAGTTTCTATCGCCGTAGGCGTCATCAACGCGACGAACACTTGGCCAAAACTTATTGTCTTGAATACCCTCCATGGGAAAGGCCGCTTTTTCACGTGAATAAGGCAACAACCACTCATCGGATGTTACCATTTTTAACGTATGTGGTGCGTTCTTTAAGACATTGTTATCTTTATCTGCTTCACCGTTCACAATCGCGTCAATTTCCTTGCGAATACCGATTAAAGCATCTGCAAAGCGATCAAGCTCTTCCATAGACTCACTTTCGGTTGGCTCAATCATCATGGTACCACTTACGGGGAATGAAACTGTAGGTGCATGATAACCATAGTCCATTAAACGCTTGGCTATATCTGTCACTTCTATACCTGCAGATTTTTTAAAGGGACGACAATCGATAATCATCTCGTGTGCCACGCAGTCTTTATCACCAGTATATAAAATCGGGAAATATGCCTCCAATCTTTTCTTTAAATAATTGGCGTTTAATATGGCCACCTCCGTTGATTTGGTTAATCCATCAGCCCCTAACATTTTCATGTATCCATAGGAAATCAACAAAATCAATCCACTTCCCCATGGGGCTCCACTTATGGGACTAATTGCTGTTTTACCTCCTGTTTTTACCACTGGGTGTCCTGGCAAAAATGGCACCAGTTGTGGCGCTACACAAATTGGCCCCATACCCGGACCGCCTCCACCATGAGGAATGGCAAAGGTTTTATGAAGATTTAGGTGACATACATCGGCCCCAATATTCCCAGGACTGGTCAATCCTACCTGGGCATTCATGTTGGCGCCATCCATATATACCTGTCCACCATGTTCGTGGATGATACCGGTTATTTCTTTTACCGCGGCTTCAAAAACGCCATGGGTCGATGGGTAGGTAATCATAAGTGCTGCCAAATCATTGCTGTGCTTTTCTGCTTTGGCACGTAAATCATCAACATCGATATTCCCTTGGTCATCACACTTAACAACAACCACTTTCATGCCAGCCATTACAGCGCTCGCTGGATTGGTTCCGTGTGCACTGGATGGAATCAAAACAATATTTCGGTGTTGATCGCCTCTTGATTGATGATAAGCACGAATCACCATTAAACCCGCATATTCACCTTGAGCCCCAGAGTTGGGTTGCAAACTAACACCAGCAAATCCTGTGACGACGCCAAGGTAGCGCTCCATTTCTCTGATGATGAACTGATATCCTTCTGCTTGATTAAGCGGGGCAAAGGGGTGAATATTGGCCCACTGTGGCCAAGTAATGGGAATCATTTCCGCAGCAGCGTTAAGCTTCATGGTACATGACCCCAAGGCTATCATCGAGTGATTCAACGAAAGATCGCGGCGCTCAAGCTTTTTGATATAGCGCATCATTTCCGTTTCGCTGTGGTAACGATTGAAAACCTCATAGGTGAGAATATCATCGCTGCGGAGCAAGTCTGTTGGAATGATGGTAACATCTAGTTCCTTAGCAGAAATGAACGTTTCTATCTCACACGCGTCTGAAAAGACCTCAAGAATTTCATTTACGGTATCGATGGTGGATGTTTCACTCAAACTGATCCCAACGCGGTGGTTGTCGAAATAACGAAAATTCATTTTTCTCGATTCCGCTATTTTTCTCAACTGTGAAACATCAATATCGTTTAATTCCACTTGAATGGTATCGAAAAACTCGCTCGAGAGTAAATTAAAGCCAAGCTTTTTCAATCCATCGGCCAAACTAACCGTATGGTGGTGAATGCGGGTCGCAATTCTACGTAGTCCTTTTGGCCCATGATACACGGCATACATACCCGCCATCACGGCCAACAGCACTTGTGCCGTACAAATATTTGACGTTGCACGATCTCGCTTGATGTGTTGCTCACGGGTTTGCAGAGCCATACGCATGGCGGGATTGCCTTCACGATCAATGGTTTTACCGATGATACGCCCCGGAACATGACGTTTAAAGGACTCATGCGTAGCAAAATAGGCGGCATGTGGACCTCCATAACCCAACGGGATTCCAAAACGCTGGGTACTTCCCAAAACCACATCTGCACCCCAATGTCCGGGTGCTTCTAAAAGCACCAGTGCCATGATGTCTGCAGCTACGGCTATCAATACGCCGTGTTCTTTGGCTTTGGCAACAAATGCCTTGTAATCAAAAACCTCTCCATCTCCAGCTGGGTACTGAATTAACGCGCCAAAAAAGCGCTCATCGATATTGACTTCGCGGTGGTCACCAATTACCAACTCAATGCCAAGTGGCTCAGCGCGAGTTTCAATTAATGCTATGGTTTGTGGTAAGCAGTGGCGCGACACAAAAAACATGGTGGCATCTTTCTGCTCTTTGCTGCGTGCACTGAACAACATACTCATGGCTTCAGCAGCCGCCGTAGGTTCATCCAATAATGAAGAGTTGGCCAATTCCATCCCGGTGAGCTCAGTCACCATGGTTTGATAATTGATCAAAGCCTCTAAACGCCCCTGAGCAATCTCTGCCTGGTAGGGTGTATAGGCCGTATACCAACCTGGGTTTTCTAAAATATTGCGCTGAATAACGCCAGGCAGCACGGTGTCGTGGTAACCCATACCAATAAAATTGGTAAACACTTTGTTGCGCGAAGCAATGTCGTGCAGATGAGACATGTATTGGTGCTCACCCATTGCAGGATCTAAATCCAGCGGATTTTCTAAACGTATACTATCGGGAATGCTTTTTTTAATGAGGTCTTCAACGGAATCGACGCCCATGGTACGCAACATTTCCTGTACATCATTCGGTCTTGGGCCGATGTGACGATTGGCAAAAGTGTTTTCAGACATAGTCAAAAAAGTATAAGGATTCTAAAAGATAACAGCAATTCGGTTGCGCTGTTTACAACATTAGCCAATTTCTGCCACACATTTTAATTCGATGGCTATTGGGGTTGGTAGACTACTGATTTCTACTGTGGTTCGACAAGGTTGGTTGTCTTTAAAATATTCTGCATAAATGCGATTAAACGTGTGAAAATCGCGTTTCATATCGACAAGGAAAACGGTAACATCTACGAGTTTATCCCAAGAAGAACCGCTGGCTTCGAGCACTTGCTTGACATTGTTAAACACAGAATGAACTTGTTTTTCAAAGTCAAAGGCCTTAAAATTCCCGTTGTGATCAAGCGTTAATCCGGGTACGCCGCTGTCATTGGCATCGCTGCCAGCCACTCTTGGTCCTACTCCCGACAAGAAGAGCAAGTTGCCTACTTTTCGGGCATGTGGATAAAGACCAACGGGTTTTGGCGCCTTATCGGCATTAATTCGACTGTTATCACTCATGCTCATTAGCTATTTACATACATCACATCCTTACAAGCCTGCACGATGTCTTTGGTGGCAGGCAAAAAGGCTTCTACCAAATTAGGCGCATATCCAATGGGTGTATCCGTACACGTTATTCTTCTAATGGGTGCATCGAGGTAATCAAACGCCAGTCGCTGAACAGCAAACGCTATTTCCGTAGAAATAGACCCCAAAGGCCAAGCTTCTTCCACACATACCAATCGATTGGTCTTTTTAACCGAAGCAATTACTGTATCGTAATCGATGGGACGAACGGTACGCAAATCGATGATTTCAACTGAAATACCATCTTTTTCTAATTCGTCGGCCGCTTCATATGCACGCTTGATGATTTTTCCAAATGACACAATGGTGACATCGCTGCCTTCTCTTTTGATATCGGCCTTACCGAGTTCAATGGTGTACTCCTCTTCGGGCACTTCCATTTTATCTCCATACATCTGCTCAGACTCCATAAAGATAACCGGATCGTTATCGCGAATGGCTGTTTTGAGAAGACCTTTGGCATCGTAAGGGTTGCTCGGCACAACGACCTTGAGCCCCGGACAGTTGGCATACCAACTTTCAAAGGCTTGTGAGTGCGTTGCTCCTAACTGTCCAGCAGAAGCAGTTGGCCCACGAAATACGATAGGAATATCAAATTGCCCTCCGGACATCTGCTTCATTTTTGCCGCGTTATTGATGATTTGATCAATGGCGACCAAGGAAAAGTTAAAGGTCATAAACTCTATAATGGGGCGCAATCCATTCATTGCAGACCCTACGCCAATACCGGAAAAACCCAATTCTGAAATGGGGGTGTCAATAACGCGCTTGGGACCAAATTCGTCGAGCATCCCTTTTGAGGCTTTATAGGCACCGTTATATTCGGCAACTTCTTCACCCATTAAATAGATGTTTTCGTCGCGACGCATCTCCTCGCTCATCGCCTCTGCAATGACTTCTCTAAATGTAGCTTCTCTCATAATCGTTGTTCTAAAAGAGTAAATGTAATCGGATGGCTCTTGAATTGCTATCCCAATTGGCCGAGCAAAAATACATACGGAAATTGAGCTGCCATGTCTTTTGGGTAAAATTTACCAATGACAAAAGTTAGCCCTTAAAAAACCGAGTGTTCTAATATGTAGAAAATGGCACCGGCAAAATATCCAATCAGCGCCAAGGGGGCTATTTTCTTCAAATACCATCCAAAAGTAATGGTTTCAATACCCATTACCGCAACACCGGCTGCTGACCCAATGATCAATGCACTACCCCCTGTTCCAGCACAGTAAGCCAAAAACTCCCAAAACAAACCGTCTTGGGCAAAGTAACCCGTTGGCATAATTTCATACATCCCCATAGAGGCCGCAACCAGCGGAACGTTATCCACCAATGCCGAAAACAATCCAATTAAAATACCCACGGCATACACACCCCCTTCTTGATCGGTGCCAAGTGTATTGTTGAGCCATGCTGCCATTTCACCAAGTTGACCGGCCGACTGCAAACTACCCACGGCCAGGAGAATGCCCAAAAAGAACAATACCGACGCGAAGTCAACTTTCTTAAGTGCAGTGATGACCGAAAGTCGTTTGCGAACATTGGTGTTTTTCTTTCGGTGCATGATTTCGGTGATCAACCACAACACACCTAAACTCAACATCATTCCCATAAAGGGTGGCAAATGGGTGACGGTTTTAAACACTGGAACAAATATCAACCCACACAAGCCTGCTATAAAGACATTGCGCATCTGCTTGTTTGTAAGGCCTGGCAAACGGTCATCTTGTCCATCTAAATCCATTGGACGTCGGATATTCCCTTTAATACGCGGTGTCAAAAGCATCAATGGCACAATTAAACAGACCAAACTAGGCAAAATAAGTCGTATAATGACGTTTTGTGCCGTGACCTGTTTCCCAATCCAAAGCATGGTGGTGGTCACATCACCAATGGGCGACCAAGCCCCTCCGGCGTTGGCTGCCACGACAATCATACCTGCAAAGAGCCAGCGGTCTTTGTAGTTGGCGATCAGCTTTTTCAGAAGCGATGCCATCACAATGGTGGTGGTAAGGTTATCGAGCGCTGCCGACATAAAAAACGTCAACAAACAAACGATCCACATCAAACGTGGCCTGGATGTGGTTTCAATTTTATTTGTAATCAGTGAAAAGCCCTTATGAATATCGATGAGTTCTACAATGGTCATGGCGCCAATGAGGAAGAAAAGAATACTCGCAATCTCGCTCAAATGATGCAAAAGCTGATATTCTGATATATAGTGCATAGCCGCTTCCATAAAACCAACATCGCTACCATCGGCACCTACAAACATATGCGGCGGTATGGTTTCGTTGGTGTGAAAACTTCCGGCTGAAAGCACGTAAATGGCCCAGCACAACACGCCGGCTATTAAGGCACTGGCGGCTTTGTCGACGTGGATTTGGTGCTCTAAGGCAATGGCTAAATAGCCTAAGACAAACACCACAATCATGAGAATTTCAGCAATCAAAATACGGTGGTTTTAGTGGTTAATTCTGCAAAGTTTACATCAATTGCTCCAGCGCAATTTGGTACGCTGTATCGGTAAGTTTTAATTTGTTGCTGTTTTTCTGATAACATGCCTTCATCGCTTCGCGGATCACATTCGACACATCCTGAAAGATGCTTTCCTCATCAACCGCAGCGTTGTCTTGCATCAAATAGGCAAATACACGGGCCATACCGCAGTTGGAGATAAAGTCTGGAATACAACTCAATCGCTCATCGGCAAACAGTGCTGTTGGCCCTTCAAAAATCTCATCATCGGCAAAGGGCACATTGGCGCCGGCCGACATCACTTCCAAGCCATTGGCCAGCATGCGTTCAATTTGTTCACGAGTCAACAATCGCGATGCGGCTGCAGGAATAAATATTTCAGCGCCACAGTCCCATATCTGGGCATTGGTTTCGTCAAATGACATCATATCGTCAGCAATCAAATAATTGCTGCTTTTGGCCTCCATCAATGCATTGATCTCTGCAAATGTTAATCCCTCGGGGCGAATAATTCCGCCTACGCGATCAATGATGCCGGTGATTTTAACCCCCATTTTAGAGAGATACCAAGCTGCTGCCGCGCCCACATTACCCCATCCTTGAATAATGGCGCGTTTGCCAGACACTTGACCACCGTATATGTTGTAATAATGCCTAACCGATTCTGCTACCCCGTACCCGGTAATCATATCGGCCACAGTGTAGGTTTTATGTTCTATGGGGGCGTATTTATCAGACTTTACCGGAAACAACACCCCTTCTTGCAATTGTCTAATCTTTGCTTGCTTACTTTCTGTATCTGGCGAAAAATGCCCTTGTAGAACCCCTTCTTGCGGATGAAGAATCCCCAGCTCTGCCGTCATGGGAATCACCTCATGAATCTCGTCGACGTTTAAATCACCCCCCGTTCCATAATAGTTTTTCAGCAATGGCCTTAACGCCTTATACCACCTTTCCAATACGCCTTTTTTTCGCGGATCGCTGGGGTCGAAGTTGATGCCGCTTTTGGCCCCACCGATGGGAGGACCGGCAACTGTAAACTTAATTTCCATGGTTTTGGCCAACGATAAAACTTCGCGTTCATTTAATCCGGGGCGCATTCTCGTTCCGCCTCCTGCAGCACCTCCGCGCAAACTGTTGATTACCGCCCAGCCCTCTGCTTCTGTTTCTCTGTCTTTCCAATGAAATACAATCTCTGCCGGGGTTTGCTCAAATTTGGCCAAAAGTTTATTCATGAATTGGTAGTTGATGGTTGTGAAAAAAGAAGCACTGTAACAATAGCGACGTGCTCACATTTATATTTCGCGCCAAAAATAATGTACAGCATCAGTTTGTAGGGCGTTATTTTTCACGAATTATTAAAATGAACGTTAAATAAGGTCAAACTACATATTGACCCCAACTACCATCAAATACATATATGCCCTATTTTTGCGTTTTACAATAAATGGCGTATAATTTGACACCCCATTATTTTGGAGCCCCATCACAGACACCATTAATTTAATGCGCACATTCAAAACGTTTTTAAAAGCAGCCGCTCTTACCGCAACACTGTTTGTGTTTCTCGTAGGTGGCCTAATGATTTACCTTTATTACCACCAAGAGAAATTGATTCAACCCATCGTAGGCCAAATCAATAAACAGCTCATTGTGGAAGTTGACGTGGAAGATATAGAGCTTTCATTTAAACAGTTTCCCATGATATCGGTGGCCTTTTCCAATGTATTTATTCCGGAGGCCATCCCAGGCAGCAAAGACACTCTCATCAGTGTAGAAAAGGCGTATTTAAGTTTTCGCCCATGGGATGTTTGGAAGGATGACATGCAGGTATCTGGCGTTTCACTGAGCAATGGCAAGGTATATCTGCGCTCACTGAGCAACGGACAAAACAACTGGTCGTTTTGGAAGTCCAGCGACAACGAATCGTCGGTGAGCATTGGTTTACGGGAAGTCATAGCCAAGGACATTCGCTTTCGTTATCAATCGGACGATGTTGATATAGAAGACCATATCGCCAATATTAAACTAACAGGTGATTTCTCAGATTCAGAACTATCGGTAGAAGG
>JAIUMB010000042.1 GCA_022565745.1 Cryomorphaceae bacterium
GGCTATAACAATTCAAATATTGGCTTTTATATGCATTCGCAAACCCGACCTCCGACCCCCGACCTCCGACTATACCATCCGGCCAATATTGCCATAAGTGAACCCATGCGCGCGGAGCGCCCCATGCCTGCGTCAGCCGCCCATGCTTCCATGCTTGCAAAGCATTCGCAAACCAAACCTCCAAACTTCCAAACCTCCAAACAGATACAATTATAAGGCTAAAAAAAATCAAATATTAGCCTTTATATGCATCCGTAAAACCCTGCTACCGTGCGTAAGCATTACCCCCCGCGTGCGTCAGCACAATTCAAATTTTATTCATATATTCCTCTCCACTTAGAATGCAGGTTAATTATAAAATATAGCAACAATGAAAAATTCAGGAAAATGCCCGGTAATGCATGGCGCACAAACAGAAGCCGGTAATGCCTTGGCTCAGTGGTGGCCTAAGGCATTAAATCTCGATATACTCGCGCAACACGATACGAAAACCAATCCAATGGATCCGGACTTTGATTACCGAAAAGCATTTGAGGAATTGGATTTGGAGGCGGTGAAAAATGACTTAAAAGCTTTGATGACCGATAGCAAGGATTGGTGGCCAGCCGATTGGGGCCACTATGGCGGTTTGATGATTCGCATGGCCTGGCACGCGGCCGGTACTTACCGAGTATCTGATGGTCGCGGAGGTAGTAATACCGGAAATCAACGTTTTGCGCCTCTGAATAGTTGGCCCGATAACGCCAATTTAGATAAGGCCCGCCGACTCTTATGGCCCATCAAGAAACGCTACGGCAACAAATTATCTTGGGCCGATCTATTCATTCTGGCAGGTAATATGGCCTACGAATCTATGGGATTCAAAACCTTCGGATTTGCCGGTGGAAGAGAAGATATTTGGCACCCCGAGAAAGACATCAACTGGGGTAATGAGTCGGAGTGGTTGGCCGAAACTCGCCATCGTTACGAAGATGATGAAAATAGAGAATCTCTAAACAATCCTTTAGCTGCGGTTCAGATGGGACTGATTTACGTGAACCCGGAAGGGGTAGACGGAAAACCCGACCCCTTAAAAACAGCGCATGATGTACGCACCACATTTAAGCGAATGGCAATGAACGATGAAGAAACTGTAGCTTTAACTGCCGGTGGACACACCGTAGGTAAAACCCATGGCAATGGCGATGCTTCCAAACTCGGTGAAAGTCCGGAAGGTGCCGATATTCACGAACAAGGCTTTGGTTGGGCCAATCCCAAAGGAAATGGCCACGGAAATGATACCGTAACGAGCGGACTGGAAGGTGCGTGGACGACCCATCCTACACAATGGGACAATGGGTATTTTGATCTGTTGTTTAAATACGAATGGGAATTAAAGAAAAGTCCGGCCGGTGCTTGGCAGTGGGAGCCCATTGACATTGCCGAAGAAGACAAGCCTTTGGATGCATTTGATCCATCCAAGCGTCAAAACCCCATTATGACCGATGCCGACATGGCCATGATTAAAGATCCGGCCTACCGAAAAATATCGGAGCGTTTTTTTAAAGATCCGGAATATTTCAATGAGGTATTTGCTCGCGCGTGGTTCAAGTTGACCCATCGCGACCTCGGACCTAAAAGTCGTTATCTTGGTCCGGATGTGCCGCAAGAAGATTTGATATGGCAAGACCCAATCCCATCGGTCGATTATACTTTAAATGCACAGGAAATAAGTGATTTGAAAAAAACGCTGCTTTCATCCGGTTTGACCAAGACTGAGATGATTGCAACCGCCTGGGACAGCGCTCGTACGTTTAGAGGGTCAGATTTTAGAGGGGGTGCAAATGGCGGGCGCATCCGCTTATCGCCACAAAAGAACTGGGAGGGCAACGAGCCAAAACGCCTTAAGAAGGTGCTCCAAACCCTTAGTAAGGTACAGGCATCGCTAGACAAACCGGTAAGTATGGCCGATTTGATTGTCCTTGCCGGTACAGCTGCCGTTGAAGAGGCCATCCAAAAAAGTGGTTATCAAGTAACACTGACCTTTTCTCCCGGTAGGGGAGACGCTACCGATGATATGACCGATGCGGAGTCCTTTGCCGAACTAGAACCCGTGCATGATGGTTTTCGCAATTGGCTAAAACAAAGCAGTGATGTAAGACCGGAAGAGTTGCTGATTGACCGTGCACAGCTGATGACCCTTACTGCACCGGAAATGACGGTCTTAATAGGAGGATTGCGGGTGTTAGGAGTCAATTACAACGGATTGCCTCACGGTGTTTTTACCGACAAACCGGGCACGTTTTCCAATGATTTTTTTGTGCACCTTACCGACATGTCATACCGTTGGGAGCCGATAAAAGACAATTATTATCACGTGGTTGCGCGTTCAAGTGGAGAGGTGAAATGGACGGCTACCCGTGTCGATTTGGTCTTCGGGTCTAATTCCATTTTGCGGGCGTATGCGGAATTTTATGCGCAAGACGACAACCGTGAAAAATTTGCCCGTGATTTTGCCAAAGCGTGGACCAAAGTTATGAATTTGGATCGGTTTGATTTGCGATAAAATCTGACCTCCATCATATACCTGAATCGTTGCAGGATGTACGTTTGCAAAAAATATACGCATGCCCATTTACACCACGCGCGAAGACGCTTTACAACACATCAAATCCGGTGACCGAGTTTTTGTACACGGCTCAGCAGCCACGCCGGCATTTTTATTAAACGGACTGGTAAAGAGATCGGATGAACTTCGTCGCGTAGAGTTAATCAGCATCAGTACGTTTGGCGATTTGGATATTACCAAGCCGGAATACGCAGAGAGCTTTTTCTTTAATGCCCTCTTTGTATCGGCCAATATCCGTCAGGCGGTCAACGAAGGTCGCGGCGATTATGTGCCGGTGTTTCTCAGCGAAATCCCCCGTTTGTTTGAATCGGGATTGCTGCCGGTGGATGTGGCCTTGCTGCACGTATCGCCACCAGATGCCCACGGGTATTGTTCATTGGGAACATCGGTGGATGTGGCGCGTGCCGGATTAACCCATGCCCGTTACGTCATAGCCCAGGTCAACCCACAAATGCCACGGACTCACGGTGACGGCCTTATTCATGTCAATGAGATAAATGCGTTGGTGCCTTGCGATGAAAAGTTACCGGAGATTGCCTATGGGGCAAAGGTTTCGGAAAAAGAATTGCGTATTGGACAGTACTGTGCTGAGCTAATTGACGATGGTGCAACGTTACAAATGGGTATTGGCGCCATCCCCGATGCCGTATTGAGTTGTTTGCACAACCACAAGGATTTGGGTGTGCACACCGAGATGTTTTCCGATGGATTGCTGCCTTTGATCGAAGAAGGCATCATTACCAATAAGTTCAAGAAACGCCACCCCGGAAAAATCATCACGGCCTTTGCCGCTGGTACGCGCAAACTATACGATTTTGTGGACGACAACCCCATGGTCAATTTCTTGTCGGCAGCCTACGTTAACGATTCTGCTGTTATCCGCAAAAACCCCAAGGTGGTGGCGGTCAATAGTGCCATTGAAATTGATTTATACGGCCAAGTTTGCGCCGATACCATCGGGGAATTTCAGTATTCCGGGGTAGGTGGACAAATGGATTTTATTCGTGGTGCGGCATTATCCGAAGGCGGTAAGCCCATCATTGCCATGAGCAGTACCACCAGAAGAGGTGCGTCTAAGATTGTGCCCTATCTCAAGGCCGGTTCTGCCGTGGTCACTACCCGTGCGCACGTCCACTATGTGGTAACGGAATACGGTGTAGCACATTTGTTTGGTAAAAACCTCCGACAACGTGCGGAGGCCTTGCGCGACATTGCCCACCCGGATCACCGAGAAGATATTGATCGAGACATTTATCGTCGATTTGACGAAATGCGTGGAATGTTGTAGTTAAAATGCAGGTTTTTCAGGTCTGTTGTTTAAAATCCCTTCGATGGTTTCCATGACCTCGTTGTTGAGCACGTCAAGTGCGCCTTCACTTTTGATGGTGTCTTCAAGCTGAGACACCTTGCTGGCCCCGAGTATTACTGTGCTTACATTGGGGTTCTTTAGGCACCAGGCAACTGATAACTGTGCCGGGCTGACATCTAAATCTTTGGCCAATTGCGCCACTTTACCCGCCTTTTCAAGTTTTTCTTCCACCAGGTTTTTTTCGCGTAGCCACGACAAATCTTTTCGGTCTAAGCGAGTGCCTTTAATGCCTTGGTCGCTGTACTTTCCAGTTAAAACGCCACTGGCTAACGGTGACCAAATGGTGGTGCCCAGTCCTGTGGTTTTAAAAATTTGATCAAACTCCACTTCCATTTTATGGCGATGAAGCATATTGTATTGCGGTTGTTCCATGGTGGGGCCAATCAAGTTGTAGCGCTGGGCGGCAACATGGGCTTCCATAATCTCCTGCGCGCTCCACTCGGAAGTGCCCCAATAGAGAATTTTACCTTGCATAATCAATTGGTGCATGGTCCATACGGTTTCTTCGATGGGCGTGTCTTTGTCGGGTCGGTGACAAAAATACAAGTCTAAATAATCAACCTGAAGGCGCTTTAGCGCTGCTTCACACGCTTCAACCAGATGTTTGCGATGTAGTCCGCGCTGGGTGGGTAATTCGCCACCATCGCCAAAAAAGGCCTTTGACGACACAATGTAGCTATCGCGTTTCCAGCCTAGTTTTTTCAGCAGTTTACCCATAACGATTTCGGATTTCCCGTGGGCGTATATTTCGGCATTGTCAAAGAAATTGACGCCGTTGTCGTAGGCTAAAGTCATCAACGACTCTGCGGTATTGTCTTCTATCTGACTGCCAAAGGTAATCCAGCTGCCCAAAGACAAGGCGCTTACTTTTAGTCCAGATTTTCCAAGTTTTCGATATTCCATGGTTAAAGTGTTTGTTTGTAATTAAACGATGAGTTTGATCGAATGTTTTCTTTAGTCCAAGCCTATGCGGAGACGATGATGTAACTTTATGATAAAAGTTGGTCAAAAAGGATCATGGATAAACACCAGTGTGCACGTTTTCGGATTTTGACGCTGAATAACAGATCATTAAGGTGGTTTATCATCGGTTAATGGGTGAGGTTATAACATTTCACAAACTAATAAAATCCGTCGGTGAATCATTTTTGTACACGCACGTGCAAGAAATCTTTTTTATTTGCGTTCAGTTAGTGATTGACGTTTTTACATCGAAAATCAATGCTTTTTTGTAATCGGAAAATGACTCAACCTTGTTGGGTCATTTTTTTTGGTTTCACAGAGGGTTTCGGTTAATCGTTCTCAGGTTCGCTAACATTAACATTTCACCGAAAAATAATTGAATCAAGTCGTTGAATCAAATGTGTTTTTTTTTAATGGGGTTATGTTGTTATATTTGTGTGTTGAAAAGTGGATTTGTTTTTGAATGATTAGGCTTTGGGCTTAAGGTTTAAAAACTACACTTTAAAAAGCAGAAGATACTAAATAAAAAAAGTGCTCAAGATGAATAATTTATTTAAACCGTTTGCATTGGCATTCACGTTCGTGATGTTTGGAAGCTTATTTACCCACAACGCTGAGGGTGCCCACCTTATTGGCGGTGAGTTGACTTACGAATACATAGGTGATTCGACAAATATTCCCCATCACTATCGGGTTAATTTAGTGCTTCACCGCACCACGAGATGGACAACGTTTGCTAGCGTTACAGGTCCTGCAGTTTGTGTGCGTTCGTCGTGCTTCCCCAACCAAAACGTACCCATGTCTGTTACACCGGGTACTCCCGCTAATGGACAGAACGTACCTGGACAGACTGAGTGTATTGATCAATCAAGTCCAGGTTTTACTCAGGTTATTGAACACTTTTTAACGGGAACAGTGATTCTTGGAGGTACGTGTTCAGATTTCCGCTTTTCATATGCGTTTCTTTGCTGTCGTATAGGTATCAATAATATAACCAATTATTCTGGTGGTATTGGTAGCACCAACTATTTGGAGGCTAGGTTAAATAACACCCAAGGAGAAAATACTTCTGCTCAATTTTTAGCGCCTCCTGCAAAATCCTTTTGTACCAATAACTTTTTTAACTGGTCTCAAGCAACCATTGAGCCAGATAACGATTCACTCTATTATGACTTTGGTGTGGCTATGAACGGCCCTTCATGTGGACCTGGAAATCTTATGACATTTCAAGCACCTTACAGTCGTACCAACCCCATTCCTACAGTTAATCCCATTTTTATTAATCAACAGTTTGGTATATTCGAGTTTGAAACCACCGGAGCAACGGGTGACTTTATCATAGTCGTTGATGTGTATGAATACCGATTACACCCCACGGGTAATTTCTATTATGAAGTCGGTAGGGTCATGCGGGAGATGTTTATCAATATTGTATCTGGTTGTTTGCAGACCGTGCAAGATGGCCCGCAGTTTGACGGGAATATTCCCGGGCAGTATTTTGAAAATTTCCCTACATCGGTGTTGGATATAATTGGTCGAGATTACACATTGCCTGATATGGACTCAGTTGCAGACCCAAGTTCCCCTTCTGGGTATACCTTTACCGAAGAATGGCCGGTTATTGAATATCAATGTTTTGATAGTGTCATCACCCTGGTTTTCTCGCAAAATATACAGTGCCCTACCATTAGTGATGATGTGTCAGAATTTAGAATGGTAGCGCCTGATTGTACATTGGTGCCAATCACCAATATAAATCCGCAGTGTAATGCGGCTTTAGAAACTCAAGAAATATTATTGGGTCTACATCAACCTCTTGCAGAGGAGGGCGATTACTTCCTTTATATCAAGGAAGGAACCGACGGCAATACGCTCCTCAATGCTTGTGGATTTGCGATGGCCGAGTACACCACCATCGTTATTCGAGTGGTCAATTGTCCGGAACCTGATTACGACATTAAGAATGTTTCCGTTCTTAACGATGATCATATTAGGGTATTCTGGGAACCAGATGCATCTACTTTCCCTACCCACGCAATCACCGGTTGGTACTTCTTCCGCTCTGATGATGACGGTGCTACGTTTAATCGTGCCGGTTCCATTACTAATGGCGCCAGTACAGCAACCAATTGGATTGACTATGGTGTAGATAATCAAGACGTCAATTCCCAAACTTACCGCTATCAATTGCAAATGGAAGTGGGTGGTACATTCTTCTTTATGACTCGTGATATTACCAGTATTCTTCTGGAAGAAGGTGATGATTTTCTTCGCGGTGGTAATACTTGGAACATCAACTGGAATCAATACGACGGTTGGGTTGGCCCTGAATATCACGTGATGATATACGACCGCGATTCTAATCCTACTTGGGTTCAACTCAATCAAGCCGATAATCCTACATTTAATAATTCGTTTGATATGGAACACGCCTTCTTAGAGGACCGCCGTGGTAGTGTATTCGGATTGCGTGTAGATGCTCACGACCCAAGCGCCTCAGGAGGTACTTATATCTCTCAATCAAATGTATTGTATTTTGAAATACCAACCGTACCGATTGAACCAGATCCGCCAATTACTACTGTTGAAGATCTCAATATTCCCAATGTGTTTACCCCAAATGGAGATGGCGACAACGACATCTTCCTAATCAAAGGGGTGAGCCGATTCCGCTCAGCTGAGGTGACCATTACCAACAGATGGGGTAATGTGGTTTTCCGCAGTGATAATTTCCAAAACACCAGTGGATGGGATGGAAGAGACATGAAGACCGGACAAATGGTGTCTGATGGAACATACTTCTACATTATTCGATTGAGAGGAAGCAACGACGGCTCTCCAGATGTAGAAGAAACGGGATCGCTTACCGTATTTGGCGCCGGTTCTAGATAAGACTAACTCCAAATAAAAAAACCTGAATCCAATGGATTCAGGTTTTTTTTTGTGCTATATTCAAGTGGCGACGTTTGTCAATCATTTAATTTTAGAACAGCCATAAATGCCTGTTGCGGGATTTCAACATTACCCACTTGTTTCATGCGTTTTTTTCCGGCTTTTTGCTTTTCGAGTAGCTTGCGCTTACGGCTTATATCACCACCGTAACATTTTGCCGTAACATCTTTACGCAAAGCGCTTACGGTTTCACGTGCGATGATCTTAGCGCCGATGGCCGCCTGAATGGCAATGACAAACTGTTGTCGAGGAATGAGCTCTTTTAGTTTCAAACACATTTTCTTCCCAATATCAAACGCATTGCTGCGGTGAATAAGGGCGGAAAGGGCATCTACCGGATCGCCATTAATGAGTACATCCACCTTTACCAAATCCGAATCTTGATAGTCAATGGGTTGGTAGTCGAAGGATGCATACCCTCTTGAGATGGTTTTCAAGCGATCATAGAAATCAAATACAATTTCCGAAAGGGGCATGTCAAAGGTCAATTCAACCCGGTCTGCTGTGAGGTAAACCTGGTTCTTAAGAATGCCTCGCTTTTCGATGGATAGGTTCATGACCGCGCCGACATAATCGGCTTTGGTGATGATTTGGGCACGAATAAAGGGCTCTTGTATGCGGTTTAATCGGGAGGGATCCGGGAAATCAGAAGGGTTATTGACAGGCACCATCTTATCGGGATCACTATTGAGAAACGATCGATAGGACACGTTGGGTACGGTGGTAATCACCGTCATGTCAAACTCGCGCTCCAGTCGTTCTTGGATGATTTCCATGTGCAGCATGCCCAGAAATCCGCAACGAAATCCAAATCCAAGAGCGGCCGAGGATTCGGGTTCGAAGATGAGTGAGGCGTCGTTGAGCTGAAGTTTTTCCAATGAATTGCGCAGCTCTTCAAAATCCTCGGTTTCTACCGGATAAATACCGGCAAAGACCATGGGTTTTACATCTTCAAAACCGGAAATGGCTTTGTCGGCCGGGCGCTCCACATTTGTAATGGTATCACCCACTTTTACTTCCTTGGCTTCTTTGATGCCGGAAATGATATAGCCCACGTCGCCAGCTGAAATCTCAGATTTTGGTTCTTGCTTCAGCTTTAGAGCTCCAATTTCATCGGCGTGATATTGCTTGCCTGTATTCATAAACTTGACGCTATCGCCCTTGCGAATGCGTCCATTTTTTACTTTGAAGTAAGCTTCAATCCCGCGAAATGGATTATATACGCTGTCAAAGATCAATGCCTGTAGTGGCGCCTCTGGGTCGCCCGTAGGTGCTGGAATGCGCTCAATAATGGCGCGAAGAATGTTTGGCACACCAATGCCGGTTTTTCCGCTGGCGGGGATCACATCTTCCGGCGCGCATCCCAATAAATCCACGATTTGGTCGGTGACTTCTTCCGGATTAGCGCCCGGTAGGTCAATTTTATTGAGTATGGGTATGATTTCTAAATCGTGCTCCAAAGCCAAGTAAAGATTCGAAATGGTCTGCGCTTGTATGCCTTGAGCGGCATCTACGATGAGGAGCGCCCCCTCACAAGCAGCGATGGATCGGCTTACTTCGTAGGAGAAGTCAACGTGCCCCGGCGTATCGATTAAGTTGAGAACATAAGCGACGCCGTCCTGAATATAATTCATTTGAATGGCATGACTTTTTATGGTGATGCCACGTTCGCGCTCCAAATCCATATTGTCGAGCAGCTGATCCTTTTTCTCACGAACCGATACGCTCTGCGTTTCGTCGAGTAGGCGGTCGGCTAGTGTGCTCTTCCCATGATCAATATGGGCGATGATGCAAAAATTGCGAATATTCTCCATGTGTTCTTTTCTATGGGGCAAAAATACTTTACACAATTGGGTATAAATTGTTCTCGTTCATAAATTTTCTTTGATATATAAAAGGCCTTTAGATGCCAGGCAATACCTTTGCGCAAATTTTTAAAATTATGCAAGTTCTCATCGTTGGTACTGTGGCTTTTGACGCCATTGAAACGCCTTATGGCAAAACCGATAAAATCATTGGTGGCGCGGCTACGTATATTGGTCTATCCGCATCAGCATTATTAGACGAAACTCACTTGGTCTCGGTAGTGGGTGACGACTTTCCCGTTGAAACCATCAAACTCATGACTCAAAAAGGTATGGATGTGGAAGGTTTGCAAATACGCCAAGGGGAAAAGACTTTTTTTTGGTCGGGTAAGTATCATCGAGACATGAACACCAGAGATACTTTGGATACACAACTTAATGTGTTGTCTGATTTTGACCCCATCGTTCCCGAAAAGTCGAAAAGTGCAGATGTTTTGATGCTTGGCAATCTTATGCCTTCTGTACAACAGCGCGTTCTCGACCAAATGAACCAACGCCCAAAATTGGTGGTTTTAGATACCATGAATTTCTGGATGGACAACTTCATGGATGACCTCACCGAGGCACTCAAAAGTGTCGACGTATTAACCATCAACGACGAAGAAGCGCGCCAACTCTCGGGCGAATATTCTTTGGTAAAAGCGGCGCATAAAATTTTAAAGATGGGGCCGTCCTATCTCATCATCAAAAAAGGGGAACACGGCGCCATGTTGTTTGATCGCGATCACATTTATTTTGCGCCGGCATTTCCCCTCGCCGATGTATTAGACCCTACCGGTGCCGGAGATTCCTTTGCCGGTGGGTTTGTGAGTTACCTCGCCAAACACGGAGAAATATCCTGGCCAGCCATGAAGCGCGCCGTGGCACACGCCACCGTAATGGCCTCGTTTTGTGTTGAAAAATTTGGCATCGAACGCCTGTTGGAAGTCACACCCGCAGAAATGGAAGAACGAAAATTGGCGCTGGCGGAGCTCACACGTATGGATTAATATTTTTTAGATTGTCATTACCAAAACGCCTTGCGTCTCATATCTGGATAAATTTCTCTCTGTACATCGCGTACGGCACGATTAAATGTTTCTCTGGCGGCACGGTCTTCGTCCAATTGAACGCCACGCACTCCGTCAATTTGTCGGGAGTAAATCACTTGTCCGGATAGTTGCTCAAGTAGCTCAATGGTAAAATCCAGGTATGCTGTAACAAACTGCGTTGATTCGCCCCGTCCATTACCTGTGCGCGTTCTTGCACGTATGTCTAGTATATAGTCTGAACCAGCAACGCTTCTACTTACTTCAAAGCCGTCTTTTCTTAGTTCTCCTGAGAATACTGAGGCCAATGGATTGCCATCCATTAGCGCATCGAAAATGCGCTCTTCAGACCGAACGTGAATTCTGGGCGGAATAATGTCAATTGTAGTCGACGCAGAGGGCTCGCGAATTTGTTCAACCAATGACAAAATAAGGGGATTGATGCTCGATTCTTTTGCGAGTTCTACTAAGTCTACGCGCATGTGGAGTTGTTCTTGACTGCGCTGACTTACAACCCTGTCCCAGGTAAAATAAACATGGCCATTTCTGTCGGTGGTGCCCCTTTCACTGTGATTGCGTCTACCGGAATATGAAAGTTGACAAGGAAGGTTAATTAACGGTTGGCGAGCGTGGTTGACGGTAAAATAAGCCGTTGGGCCTTCCCAAAAACCAGACGGTACGCGAATGGCTTGGCCGCGTTTAACCTGTAAAACATGTTGTGATGGTGTAACGGTCCACTCATCAACGTGGCGTCTGAGTGCATTCATCAAGTGATTGGCAAGAAAAACTCTCTCTCCATCTATTTCGGTAGCCAGGGGCTCACCCAAATATTCTTTTACAGCATCAAGTGCAGATACATATCCAATAAAACGTCGCAATGGATCGGCTTCTTTTTCTGCTCGCTGCCATTGTAAAACAGACATCTCAGTGGCTTTTTCACGTTTCTCTCTTTGAATGCGAGCGTGTTCAGATTTAGATAGGCGATAGAAGTTCCAAACTTCACGTTCATTTTCCCATACGCCCACCAATTCATACCCTTCAAGAGAGGCGTTGGTAGAGCTCATTATGGTTGATTTATACGTATCGCGCACCCGTTGATTGCTTTCAACTTGATACAATAAAGACTGAGCAGAAATCTCTACCGAAATCTCTCCGGCTAAATCGTTCAATGCATTGTTGCGCGCCATTTGGGCATGATCATCGCGTCCTGGAACTTTATATGCAAACCCCACTCCGTGAAAGTAGCCTTGGGATATGGGTTTTTGCCTTACCCATGTTGGACGAGGATTGTCGTCAACCATTGGTTTTTGACTGACGCTTTTAGAAGAACCACAACCCGTCAGTAACAAGGCCAATAAAAAACCGGATAAGATGCGCATTATGATTCGGGGTTAACATTCTGAAGTTGTCGAGCAACCCGATTACTTAGATCTCTAATCAATTGTGAGCGAAGGGTGGAGACTGAGGTGACTTCGTCTGACGCTTGCAAAGCACTATTGAGCTCTCGTTTGGCTCTGAAAGAGTTGTAAATACGATCTTCTTGTGAAGGTCGGTTTTGATGCTTCCATGTACCAGCGAACAAATGTCTGTGGTCTCCCTCAAACCTTGCGTATTCTGCCCTGTCGCGTGCACTCAGTTCTAAAACATCAGAGAGTAATATTTCGCCAGTTGCGGTACTCACCAATTGAAATTGGAAGGTAACAGAAACTTCATTTTGCTGGGTAAAGTGCTGATAAAAAACGCGATTGTATTGCATCTGAGTGGAGCTCACACCTGTTTTTGGGTCGGTAACATTTACAGGCACCCCATGAAATCCTTTTCGATTTTCTACTTGTACCTCACCTTCTGTTTCTCTGGCTTCAAGGATTACACCTCTAAAAAGTGCTTTAGCTCCAAGCATTTCACCGGCCATAACAGCTGTCCGCTGGTCAATAGCGCCTTCTAAAGACAGGCGTTGTTCGGCCAGTATTTTATCCGTATTGGTGCGGTCGATAAACCGTAAAAAAGGATCATCGATTCGTTGTACTTCTGAAAGTAAGCGCGCCATAATAAGAGATTCGAGACCACTGATGGATGTTTGATTTTCAAAAGCCAATACGCCAACAGTGAATAAGCCTCGCTCTTTGGCTAACTCACGCAAGCGTCTGGTGTCCTTATAATCGGGTGAACGGCTTTCTATTTCTGCAAATAAATAGTATGCCCGGCGAAATCTCCCCGCGTCATAAGCCTCAAGGGCTTGCTGATATCGCGGTTCCACAAAGGCCAGGTTTTTTAGTTCAATAGCATCCTCAAAATCACTGCGGAGTCGGGTTATTTCTTTAAGTAAATCCTCTGCTTCTGCAAAGCGTTCGTCGTCGATATATCGATTGGCTCTCTCGTATAGTTCGTTGAGGTGAATGGTTTCGGATTCGACAAACATCGGTCGGTAATTGTCGGGAAAAACCAACCTTACGCCGTACTGCCCAACCATGTCTCTATACCTGGTTGCCAGTTCATATTCTCTAACTGCTTTGGTGTGATTGCCGGTGGTATGGGCGAGGTAAAAATTCTGTAAATGCTCGTCTAAGACTATTTGCCCATCTTGACGCAGGGCAATTTGTGCCTGTACATTATTTCTGTTTCGGCGCAACGATTCCATATATCGCTCAGCCGCCTCGCGGTGCAAGCCAGCCTCGCTGAGTTGAGAGCCAAATTTATAGTAACGGTTTGACCCAGAGCAAGCCGTTAGTATGGTCATTAAAAATAATATGTATAAAGTCCAACGCATAGGCATCTTTGAGCAGTCAAAAGTAATGCCGAAATGCGACATGCATGTGCTGATTTTTTAATGCGTTATAAAAATTATCTTTTGAACCACCCAATTTGATGGACAAGCAATAACGCAGTTTTCGACCTCTACAGCCAATTTCTATAAGTGTTTGTCCATAAAATCAAAGTGGAAAGCCTGAAGTCTTTACCAGTCAAACTCAAACTCATATTCAGGTTTTGGCTTCGGTTTATCCTCCCCGCGTAATTGTCTGCCTTGTTCGCGAATTTGGTCGCCAAGGGTACGTCTGATTTGCCTATTGTCTAAGGAGATTTTAGGGTCAGACGCCGGCCCTTTCATTGTTACCCAAAGGCGAGCACCGCTTTCTTGAGAAATGACCATAATGTCGTCAAATTCACTTTTTTTGCGCTTTCTTTCGGCAAATAAAGCCTCTCTCAAATCCATTCTAACGGTATAGTCAATGATGTTTTCAAATGAATGGGTGCCTTCTAATTCTAGGTTGATGACATTTGAGCGTATGTCCATCGTTGGGATGTAAATAATCCCCTTATCTATTCTCAGTGTGTTTGATAAACGATCGAATCGCACATCACGTAATTCCTCAAGTCGAGCAAACCTCGAAAGCGCTTCCATCGGTTCAAAGTGCACCAGCCGACCTTTGTCTAACTGCACGGTGGCGTCCGCTGAAATGCTGTTGACCGGAATGTCTAATGCAGGTGTGAGTAAGGCGGATAAGCCAATGGATGTGGTTAGTGTGCCGTGCAATTCTCGTGAGGTAATGACGTCTTGACCAAAGTTGTTGAAAGCGTTAAAGAGGGCATTCATATCAATGTTATTTCCGTCGGCCAGCAATTGCAACTTATAAGGTGATTGTTTGCCATCTATGTACAGCTCAGCTCTATTCACTTTCCCTCCCAAAGTAGAAATGTTTGACAGTAAAGCTTGCAATCCCGAGGGGGATAACAAACAGGTGCCTTTTGCGCCTTTGGCCTTAAATTTTCCAAACTGAAAGTCATCAATTTGTGCATTGAGTTTAGCGGTAATGGCCTCAGGAAATGTCATGGAATATGGCTCGGTTGACTGACCTTGAGCCGCCAATAACTCATCGAGCTTTAGATGTTTAGAGTGTGCATCGGCTTCTAATTGTAGCTTTTCGCCTGGAACTAAAATATAGGGCAGGAGGTTCTTTAATCGACCTTTAATGCCTAAATCACTAGTTCCAGCAATAATGGTTAAGGTGTCAAAGTACAGGTTATTTTTTTCTAAGGAGCAAACAGCGGTCACCCCTTTATACGGTAAGTCGCTGTTTTTAAAATAAAAGGCACCGTCGTCGATGCGTAGTGTTCCTGACGATTGTGCGGTTACAAAGTCTCTGGCTGTTGGCGTTGACAGAGAGCGAAAACGATTTTCGAACTGGCATTCAAAAACTGCATTGCCTTGGACGTTTTCTAAGGTGTCTAACCCCGTCATGACAAAGAGTTTTTCCAAAGACAACTTCGCATTGGCCTGGACGGAGAGTAGGGGTCTGGTAAAGTCTTCCACACGCATGTTCAACTGAAATTCCCCGTCGTCTATTTGACCTTCAAGGTTAGATACCTCAAGCCACCCGTTTCTTGAGCGCACATCGTTGCCGTAGAGGAGTTCTCCATGGGTGTTGACACGTCGAATGGTTAAGTCGCGATCGAGAATGCGTATGGTGCCGTTTTTTAAGGTGTAGATCAATTGTCGTTCGGAGGCACTGTTTTCAGGGAGTCGCGCAGCAAACTCTATGTCAATGGCACCTTCTATTTCTAGCCAGTCAAGGGCGTTTCGATAATTCTCCGGCAATAGATTGAAAACGGCTGAGGCATTTAAATGACTGCCTTGAATGTGAACATCGGTTTCTGAATGCTCAATATAAACCCGCAGAGATACCGGTTCCCCATCGAGAGAAAAGCGCTTTGAGATAACCCCAAAGCCTTCACCGTCTTTTTGAATGTTAAAATCAGCTTTCACAAATACAGGACGGTCATATGTGAAATCAGAAATTCTCAGTCGGTTGTGTTTGACTTCACCTTTTCCTTCTACCGATAGTTCTGAATCTGAGAAATCACCTGTTAGTTTAATATTGGCGATATGGTCTTCTATATCAACATCGTCCGATTGATAACGAAAGCGAATGTCCTTGGCTATGACTTCCCGTAAAC
>JAIUMB010000043.1 GCA_022565745.1 Cryomorphaceae bacterium
ATTTAGAAGTGTATAATCAATACCTCGTAGCCTTATGTTAGAGCCTGGAAACTTTGAATATAAAAAGCTGATTGAGCGGTTTGAAGAAATGGTTCTTCGTGGCGAAGAATATTTTTTTGACGTAGAAAATTTTGAGGACATCTCTGATTACTACGTTCAATTCGGCAAAGATGAGAGTGCACTTAAGAGCTTAAATATAGGCTTAAAACAACACCCTTTTTCTACGGATCTATTGATTCGTCGCGCACAAGTTCACTTGGATTTGTCTCATTTATTGTTGGCTGACCAAGATTTGAAAGCGGCGGAAAACATTGATCCTGACAATGCAGATCTACTCATTGCGCGTGCTGAATGGTTGTCAAAACGCGGCCAACACAACAAAGCCATCCAAAAGCTTAAACGCGCTGGAACCATTTTAGAATCATTTGAAGAGGTCAACCCAATGATTGCTTCGGAGTATCTTGAGCTCGCCGATTACCGCAGAGCAGCAAAGTATTTTAAGGAAGTGCTCTTAAACGATTATGACGATGGGTCGGCATTGTTTAGCCTATCCTTCTGCTATGATATGCTCGACGAGAGTGATGAGTTGGTGTCTTTTCTCAAGATGTATATCGACAACAACCCTTATTCAGAGTTGGCTTGGCATCAACTGGGATTGGTTTACCAAAAAAACAAACAATTTGAATTGGCCATCGATGCCTTCGACTTCGCTTGTGTGATTGATGAGTACTTTTCTGCTGCACATTACGAAAAAGCTCGCGCCCACGAAATGCTTGGTCAGTTCGACAACGCCATCGGCATCTATAAAAGTCTCATTGAGGTCGAAGACTTTAATGCATACGCCTATTTAAGAATGGGTATGGCTTATAGAAACAAAGGCGACTTAAAACAGGCTAAGCGATTTATGACAAAAGCATATATCGATGATCCTGAATTAGAAGATGTGCTGCTCAATATGGTGCAATTGCACGAAGAACTCGAAGAATGGCGAGAGGCCATTTGTTTCATCAATAAGCTGACGTCGTCGTCTGATACACCTGGGTTTTTGTTTTACAGCGCCATCATTCATCAAAAAGCAGGGCTAATTGATGAATCGGTTGAAATATTAGACATTCTCATGGATAATAATGATTGTCCGGTTGAAGCCTACTTACTGTATGCCGACTTAATGCTGGAATTGGAAGATATAAACGATAGTTTAGACGTTCTTTACGAAGCCATTGATCGCTACCCCAAAGAACCACATATTTTTTTGCGATTGGGCATCATGTTGTTTGAACTACATGAATTAGATGAAGCCGTCTTTTATGTTACGCGAGCGTATAACATGGACAAAGTACTGGTTGTTGATTACCTGCAACAGTTCCCCCATATCGCCAACCACACACTCATCAAACGAATTACCGACTAAACCAACTAAACCAACCAATTAATGCAGCGAATAACCACCGCCATTAAAGGAACTGCCATGGGACTGGCTGAAGTCGTCCCTGGCGTTTCTGGAGGAACCATTGCTTTTATTACTGGAATTTACGAACGACTGATTTCCAGTATTAGAAGAATTGATCGGCAGTTTTTAAAGCTCATCTTAAATGGCAAAGTCAAAGACGCTTATGCTCATGTAGATGGTGGCTTTTTACTCAACCTTATCTTGGGGATGGTTATTGGTATTGTCGTGGGCGTTTTTGGCGTTACCCATTTGCTCGACGCCTACCCCATCCGGGTATGGGCGTTCTTTTTTAGCTTAATCGCCGCTTCATCCTTTGTTGTGGCTAGAGACATCAGACACTTTACTTGGCAAATACTCTTATTTATATTGGGAGGCACCCTTTTTGCTTTGTGGATTACCAGCGGGCAACCACTTGTACAAGACAAAACCAATTTGGTGTTTATTTTCCTTAGTGGAGTTTTAGCCATCTCCGCCCTTTTGCTGCCAGGTTTAAGCGGAAGTTTTGTTCTATTGCTTCTTGGCATGTATGCCGTTGTTATCCCCGCCCTAAGAGACACCTTAAGCGGCGATACCAATCAAATCCCTGTAGTGGTGTTTTTTGCATTGGGCTGTATTGTTGGTGTCTTCACTTTAAGCCGCCTTCTTCACTGGGGCTATGTTCGTTTTCGCGATCAAGTTCTCGCCATCCTTACCGGTTTTATGCTGGGGTCTTTAAACAAAATTTGGCCATGGCAGCAGGTGGTTCATACTACCCTAGACAGAAATGACAGAGAAATTGTGACCTATAGCAAGTCGGTTAGTCCACAAACATTTTCAAACCTAACTGAAAACCCGGTGTTTGGCAATGACCCCGCTATGCTCGGCACGGTTGTTATCATGTGCGTGACCTTTATCGTTGTTATATCCATTACACTGGTAAGTAAAAAAATATAACCAGCCATGCAGCTAGGTTTAATTGGTTATCCACTTACCCACTCTTTTTCACCCAATTACTTTTCCGAGAAGTTCTTGCGCGAAAACCTCGTTGGTTATACCTATAAAACTTTTCCCATTCCTGACATCTCATTGTTTCCTGAGCTGCTGCACAAGCATCCAAAGTTATCAGGACTAAATGTCACCATTCCTTATAAAGAACAAATCATTCCTTATCTGGATGAGGTCCATAAAACCGCTATGGATATTGGTGCCGTCAATACCATTACCATCAACCAAGACGGAATAACAAAGGGCTACAACACCGATGTTATCGGGTTTTTAGTTCCAATTAAAAAACATATTGGCCAAATACGCTCTGCCTTAGTCCTTGGAACAGGAGGTGCATCAAAAGCCGTGGTATACGCACTACATAACAACGGCATTCACGTGCAGATTGTTAGCAGAACCCCTACAGATAAACACATCTTATCTTATGACGATCTCGAAGAGCTTGGTGCTTTCGATTTGATCGTGAACTGTACACCTATAGGTATGTACCCCAACGAAACAAACTATCCGCAAATACCCTATGACAAACTAAATTCCAAACAAACACTTTACGACTTGGTCTATAATCCCGCTGAAACCGTATTTTTGCGCGAAGGAAACAAACACGGATGTAAAACCATCAACGGTTACCCCATGCTTGTTGCTCAAGCAAGAGCTTCGTGGGACATTTGGATAAACAATAAACACTAATGGAAAATCAAACTGAAAACGTTTCTGAGGAGAAAAACTTATCACTCGAGGAACAATATGGAAGTCTTTCGGCTGAAGCCCTGGTAAAAGAGGCTAAAAAACACTTAGCTGAAGGAGATGTGTTGCACCTCAAAGACACGATGGACTACATCAAGCGTCAGGTTTTAAGTGAATTAGACGAAGAGTTAAATGAAAAGAAACGAGCGTTTATTGAAGATGGAGGAAGCGAAATAGACTTCGAATACCAGCAACCCCTTCGCGATGCTTTCTATGAAGTCTATAAATTGTACCGACAAAAGAAAAAAGAAAAACAAAATGCCATAGCAAAAGAGCAGCAAGACAATCTTCAGCGAAAGAAAGATATTATTGAGGAGATTAAAACTTTGGCACAAACAGAAGAAAGTTTGGAGAACACCTTTCCTGCGTTTCGCGCGCTTCAAGAAGCATGGCGAAACACAGGTAACGTGCCCCGTGCTGAAATGAATGAGTTGTACAGAAACTACAATCTCTACGTAGAAGCATTTTACGACTACCTCCAAATCAACCGTGAGTTAAGAGATTTAGACTTTAAAAAGAATAAAGAAGCGAAGGAGGTACTGATTGCAAAAGCTGAATTGCTGGCTGAGCAAGAGGATGTAATTGATGCCATGCGCAATCTCCAGCAACTACACAAACAGTGGAAAGAAATCGGACCCGTAGACCGTGAAGAACGCGAAGAGATGTGGAGGCGGTTTAGTGAAGCAACCAAGCGCATACACGAAAAAAGAGATGCCTTTGAAGAAACACTATTAAAAGAGGCTGAACGCCGTATCGAATTAAAAAGAAAAGTATGTGATCTCCTAGAAGCCATTGATTTGACTAAAATCAAATCTCACAATCAGTGGCAAAAAACCATGAAAGCACTGAATGAAGCCAATGAGCAATACAAATCAATAGGCTTTGCTAAGCATCCCGACAACGATGTGTTATGGGATCGGTTTAGAGCCATTAATAGAAGCTTCCACCGTGCAAAGAATGACTTTTACAAGGAAATGAAAAAGTCACACCAAGAAAACCTAGAAGCCAAGCAAAAATTGGTTGAAAAAGCTGTGGCATTAAAGGAATCTGAAGACTGGAAGGGAACCTCCGATGCATTAAAACGTCTTCAAAGAGAATGGAAAGCCATTGGACCGGTTGCGAAAAAAGACAATGAAGCTATTTGGGGCGCGTTCCGCGAAGCTTGTGATCACTTTTTCAACCGAATGAAAGCGCATTACAGCGAAAAAGATGAAGCACTTGGTAAAAACCTTGAGAAAAAAGAAGCGCTTCTCAATCAACTCAAGTCCATAGAAGAGGTTAATAGAGATGTATTGATGACTTTTCTCAAAGATTGGAAAGACATAGGGCCGGTTCCAAGAGATAAGCGTAGCATTGAGTTTGCATGGAACGACCTAATCGATAAGTCTTTTTCTAAAATTGACATGGATAAAACAGCTTCAGCCATCATTCGCTATCGCGCTAAAACAGAAACCCTAGCCCAAGAAGGCCCGCAGGCTTTAGACAAAGAGATGGGATTTCTTCGCAAGAAAATGGAAGAGGCTAAGAGAGAATTGTCGCAACTTGAAGAAAACATGCTGCGTATAACCGGCTCCAAAGACAGTCCATTCATGAAAGAGGCCATGAAAAACATTCGCCACAGAGAAGAACAAATCTCTCTACTTAAAGAGAAGATTAAAGTCGTGAAAGATTTAAAGTCCAACAATCAGTAGCGCTCAAACCCACTCTACACGCATACAAGAGAAGTGTCGCCTTCATCCTGATTGTATTTTTCCGACATATCCGAAAATAAAAACGCCGATTGATTGACAATCGGCGTTTTTTTTATGTGAGCGATACTGGATTCGAACCAGTGACCCCTACCCTGTCAAGGTAGTGCTCTAAACCAACTGAGCTAATCGCCCCAATAGGGCTGCAAATATACAGTAAGCACGAATGATGCAAAAGCAATATTTTATAATTATTCGTGCTATTTATACTTGTTAATTCCAAATGCTTTTGTGATCGTTTATTACTCAAGGTATGCGCCCTGTACTAAATATCTATTCTGCTTATCTCTGATCTTCTCACATTCACAAAGGTTTTTAACGTTGTTTAATCATGTCATTCGTCCATACAACTCTAAGCAATAGATTTTACCTATCGCTAAAAATCACCACTTACAATTGTATATACACAAATGTAACACCATGCTTTACTTTTGTAAAATATAAAAGCAGTCGATGGATATCTAATTTTAACAAACAGTAATTCAGTTATTTGTACAAAATCAATTGAAGTAAAATATAGGCGAGTAAATATTTTTTAGAAATTTTAGCAAAAAATTTGCTGGATTAAAAAACTATATTTACATTTGTAACGTTGAAACTTTACAACTGTAATGGACTACCCTGGATTGATTAAAAGAATTAAAACGCTACAGGCTGAAAGCGGTTTGAGTAACCTGTCATTTGCCGAAGCGTTAGGTATTAGTCCTGCAGCTTTAAGCCATATATATAGCGGACGTAATAAGCCTAGCTTGGCCTTGATAACCGCTATTGTTGAGCACTTTGACATCACAGCAAACGAACTTTTATACGGCTCTACCCCGGAAACGTTTACTCTATCATCTACTACTGTGCAATCAAATCCCGAAAGTGGCGATTTGAATTCAATTAACGACGACAATCTCGACGCAACTGAAAAGGTGATCTCTGATGATCATCCAGAATCAGTAGTAAGTGAGGAGCAAAACAAAGTCATTACTTCGGTAATCACTACGTTTAGCGACGGGACCTTTAAGGTATATGCCCTACCTTAGAAAATTGTACGGTTAATTTGTTCAACTCGTCATTTTCGGTGTATTTTTGCGCTAATAAAATAATGCTATGTCTAAACATTCTTCATACACCTTATTCATTGTTAGCTTAATTGCTTTGGGGGTTTTTTCTCGTTTTATCCCTCATCCACCTAATGCCACTGCTATTGGTGCAGTTGCTCTCTTTGGTGGTTTTGCTTTGAAAAACTTTAGAACATCCATCTTGATTCTCTTTTTATCGTTATTCATTAGCGACATAGCCATCAATAACCTTATATACGCCTCTTACCATGAAGGTTTTGTTTGGTTTACCTCTGGCGCTACCTTTATTTATGCTGGTTTCTTTATCAGTATTGTGGTTGGCCACTTCCTAAAACAGCGCTATACCATCAGCGGCATTGCTGCCGGATCCTTATTAAGCGTATTGGCCTTCTTTGTCATAACAAATGCCGCCGTTTGGGCGTCTTCGGTTATGTACCCCAAAACCATTAGTGGATTAATGACGGCATATGCGGCAGGTATTCCTTTTGCATTAAATCAATTGTTGGCAACCATGTTATATGCAGCCATTTTGTTTGGCGCACACGCCCTGTATACTCGCAAAACACCAACGCTTGCCTAACAAATCGCCATCGTACTGGGACAACACCCAATTTGATATTGCCATCATAGGTGCCGGAATTACAGGCTCTATGGTGGCTTTTTTTCTTGAGAAAAAACACCCTAAACTTAAGGTTGCACTGATTGATGCCCACCCCACTCCGTATGGCGCTACCACCAGAAATGCTGGCTTTGCGTGTTATGGAAGTCTTTCAGAATATGTCGATGACGCAAAAAGGCACGGTGAAGAATGTGCGCTTTCTTTGATGTTGAAACGCAGAGAAGGCTTAAGTATTCTCAAAGAAATCCTTCCTCCTGAACAAATGGATTTAAGAGTTGATGGCGGATCTGAATTGTTTCAAGACTCGGAAGCCTCTTTGTTTGAAAAATGCCTTGACATCAGAGAGGCACTTAATCACAAGATAAGCAATTCGTCGCACTATCCTTTTAAAGTAACACTTAAACCTACTTTAGAATCAGGTTTAAGTGAAGGTGTTAAAGTGATTTATAATCAAGATGAAGGATCAATTAATTCAGACTTAATGCTGCGTCAGATTCAGCGTCGTTTAAGTCACATACACAAATACTTTGGCTGTCAGGTACATCAGCTTTCTACTCATTCTTCTGGGGTTGATATATTCACCAATCACTTTACTTTAACTGCCGGTAAGGTCTTGGTAGCGACCAATGCCGTGGCAAAAACATTGCTGTCGCATTTAGATGTCTTACCAAATAGAGGTCAGATCTTAGTAACCTCACCCATACCCTCTTTAAACATTAAGGGCAATATTCATTATCAAGAAGGATTTTATTACGCTCGACAACTCAGCGATAAAAGGATATTGATTGGCGGTGGTCGACATATTGATATGGAAAACGAGCAAACAGATCGTATGGAAACCACGTCAACCATACAAACCGCCATACAGCAGGTTTTAGAAGCCGTTATAATTCCCGAGGGCACACACTACTCCATCGATCATCAATGGGCAGGTTTAATGGGCTTTGGAAGTAACAATGAAAAATCCCCTTTGGTAGGTGCAGATGGAAATGTGCACTATATTGTACGCTTAGGTGGAATGGGGATTGCTTTAGCGCCTTATTTGGCTAAAGAATGGGTTGATGCAATATAATATTTGGTGATAAGACGACTGCCTTTAGTAATTGGCACGCGCCAAAGCAGATTGCGCAGCTTTCAAAAGTCCATTTGCATCTCGATATCCGCGTTCTTTCATGATAACATCCTTTTCTGGGTCTATCAACATCAGTGTAGGCATGGCGCTAACATTGTATTTGGCTGCAGCTTCTGAGCCAACGCTTCTGTCGTCAACATCCATTTTTACGTTGATAAATCGCTCGTTGAAGAAGGTGTAAACACTCTGATTGGTAAATACATCTCTTTCCATCATTTTACACGGCGCACACCAATCGGCATAAAAATCGATAAAAACCTGCTTGTTTTCCTGTCTGGCCAGTTCCAACGCATCATCAAGTGACATATGCTTATAAAAACCAATGGTTTGATTTGCCTCCATTTGTTGAGGCGATCGGTCTCTAACAACCTCTTTATCAGAAGGTGTGGATTGACAAGAAAACAGTATTAAAGACGATAAGATAACTTGGAATGCAATTGCTACTCTGCGCATAAAAGACATAAATTTTTTAGATGATTGTGAATCCTAAACTCAAGTAGATGTGTGTAAACCTCAGGTTACCTGCAAATGGCTCACCATCCAGACGAATCCCTTCAACATTGTTGCCCAAGCTAGATTCATATCGAACATCCATAGAAAAATTACCAGCATCCAATCCTATACCTGCCCGCCAAGCACGGGTTTCTTCCCTTAAGCCACTTGAAATAACACTTGACAAGCCCTCGGTTCGATTGAAATTAAAATTGATACCACCATACACCCTAAGTGGTCCTAGTTTCTGACCAATTTGTATGGGTAAATCAAATCGATTAAATTTAATGCTTCGGTACGTATTGGATTCACCATCCCTTAAAAATTCCAATTCGCCTCTACTCGATGCAAACTGAAATTCCGGTTCAACATAAAATAGTCCGAAATTAAATCTTGTAAACGTACCTAGATGATAACCTGCTTGGGGATCTCCACTTCTGACTTTGCCTTCTGCACCATTCACTGAAGTTTGCGTATTGTGAACCCCAGCTCTAAGGCCCCAATCAAAAAAACTGGAACCATTTCTGCCGTTACCGTTGTTTTGTGCAACAAGGAACATGGGCATCAAGGCAAAAATGAAAATGATCTTCTTCATGTGGATGGTTTTACCCTTAGGTATCCGATTTCTGCAAATATACTGATAAAGTATCGGTTACGGAAGGAATTGTCTCTACATCTACAAACGCAAAAGGTGTTCCAACTATTTTTTCGTACAGTTCGAAATAACGCTTTTGTATAGATTTAACAACTTCCGATGTCATTTCAGGAACCTTTTGCCCATCCTTTCCCGTAAATCCGTTTTCTGAAAGCCATTCTCTCACGAATTCTTTAGACAATTGTCTGACAGGTTTTTCGTTCTGCCATTGTGCTTCGAAATTTTCGGCCATCACGTATCTGCTTGAGTCAGGCGTATGGATTTCATCAATGAGGATTATTTGACCGTCATTGGTTTTGCCAAACTCATACTTGGTGTCAACAAGAATAAGTCCGCGTTCTAAAGCCATTTCTTGTCCACGCTTAAAAAGCTTCAAACTATAGTCCTCTAAAACACGGTAATCTTTTTCGGAAACGATTCCGCGACTGATAATGTCTTCTCGAGCAATGTCTTCGTCGTGATCACCATGGTCTGCTTTGGTTGTTGGGGTAATGATGGGCGATTCAAAAGGCTGATTTTGCTTCATCCCATCCGGCAAGGAAACACCGCAGAGCGAACGTTTGCCTTCGTTGTATGTGCGCCAGGCGTGCCCCGTAAGACAGCCTCTAACCACCATTTCAACCTTAAAAGGCGTGGCGTGCAAACCAACACTGATTTGCGGATGAATAACCTCTTCCAGCCAATTGGGAACCAAGTCGGCCGTAGCGTTTAGAAAATATGCCGCAATTTGGTTGAGCACCTGCCCCTTACCTGGAATGGTTTTAGGCAAAATGACGTCAAACGCCGATATGCGATCGGAAGCAACAAGGGCTATTTTTCCTCCGGAAAGGGTGTACACATCGCGAACTTTCCCGTGGTACGTATTGATGATTTCGGCCATGGTTTTATGGGGTATCTGAATTGGTGTGATGATCGTAGGCACCGATGATTCTCTTGACCAAATCGTGTCTGATGACGTCCTTTTCATCGAGATGTACAAATGAAATCCCTTCAATGGACTCAAGTATGCGCATGGCTTCTCTTAGTCCAGACGCCTGTTTTCGCGGTAAATCTACCTGCGACATATCACCGGTTATGATGAATTTAGCCGACTTACCCATTCTGGTTAAGAACATTTTCATCTGAGCCGTTGTGGTGTTTTGGGCTTCGTCTAAAATAACGAATGCATGATCGAGTGTACGCCCTCGCATAAATGCCAATGGAGCAATTTGAATGACTCCGGTTTCAACATAGTACTCCAACTTCTCTGCTGGAATCATATCACGAAGTGCATCATAGAGCGGTTGCAAGTAAGGATCAAGCTTTTCTTTTAAGTCACCCGGTAAAAATCCTAAGTTTTCACCTGCTTCAACAGCCGGACGGGTTAAAATAATCCGTCTTACTTCTTTGGATTTCAATGCCTGTACAGCCAATGCAACTGCGGTATATGTTTTTCCCGTTCCTGCTGGTCCGAGTGCAAACAGCATATCGTTTTTTCTTATGGCCTCAACCATGGCTCGTTGATTAACCGTACGCGGTTTAATCAGCATGCCACTTACACCAAATACAAGGATCTCGTCTTCTGATGAATCAATATCCTTTCTCATTGAGGTGTTTTCGTTAATATTGAGAATACGCTCCAGCTGACTTTCCGTAATGGAATTGTACTTGGCGATATGACGAGCTATCAAATCTATTTTATCTTCAAAATCTTCAATTTGGTCTTTTTCACCGTGAATGGTGATGTTGTCTCCTCTTGCTGTGATTTTTAACTTGGGATAATGAGCTTGAATCATGTTCAGATAACGGTTATTTACACCGTAAACATCTCGTGGCGAAGCCTTGGTAAGCTGTATGGATTTTTTTATCAAGCGTTGTGAAATTTCAATGGGTTAGTAGATTTATTTCTTGCTGTATCAAAGGACAAAAATACACTTCAACAATAGATTTTTCAAAGATCAGCACAGAATATTTTGTTGGAAAGTCAATGCCAATTATTGTTGTATGAGAAAAAAATCAACCTATTTTTGAAGCAGCAAAACGGCATCTATAATTTCAGCATGAATATCATCACATTTACCAGTGATTTCGGCACCAAAGACCCCTACATAGGTATTTGGAAAGGCATTATTCTCAGTCAAAGTTCGGCGATAAATATCATTGACATTAGTCACGACATCGCCCCGGCTAACTTCATGGAAACGGCCTATGTTGTGAATAGTTGCTACCACCACTACCCCAAGGGAACCGTCCATTTGGTATCTGTGGAGGAGAAAGACGCCAATAGTATTCGTTACCTGGCCATGAAAAAAGACGGGCATTTTTTTATTGCGCCTGACAATGGTATTCTCACATTGATTCGTCCGGAATACCGCGCAGAGGCCATCCACGAAATAAACATAGATGCTCGAGAATCACTGCAACCGGGTATGCAGATTATGAGTAAAGCGGCTGTTTACTTATCCGACGATGGTGTCATAAGCGTGCTGGGAAAACCCTGTGTTGACCCCAAAGACATCAAACCGAGAAAACCTTTTTACAACGAAACTCAAAATATACTTCAAGGCCATATCATTTTTATTGACCGGCGCGGTAATGTGGTGACCAACATTGATGAAGAGACGTTTTACACGGCAAAAAAAGAAAGGCCCTTTAGCATTAATCTGCCCGCCAGAATACGAATCGATAAAATTACCAAATCATTTAGAGAAATCAATGAAGAGGCTGTTACTTTTGCTCTCTTTAATCACAACGGATTGCTCGAAATAGGTGTGTATGGTGGAAGTTTACTCAATTTCACCGGAGCAACTCACCTATTGGGTTTATCTTTGCAAGACAAAATAACCATTGAATTTTCATGATCATACGCATCGTTAAAATGCACTTTCAATCAGACAAAGTCGACGATTTTGTTAAAATTTTTAATGACAACAAGTCCCGTATCGCTGGCTTTGACGGGTGTCTTCACGTTGAACTCTTAAAAGACATCGACTCAGATTCCACCTTTTTTACATATAGTCATTGGACGTCTCCTGATGCATTAGATGTGTACCGACACTCAGATACGTTTCGCGACATCTGGGGTCAAACCAAAGTACTGTTTAACCGTGCGCCCGAAGCGTGGAGCGTTCGTAAAGCTTGATTTTCCATGTTTGTACTGGCACGTAAAGAAATTAGAGGTTTTTTTGGCAGCATCACCGGTTATTTGGTGATCGCGGTATTTTTAACCCTAAACAGTTTGTTTTTGTGGATTTTTGACAGTGGCTTTAGCATACCAGAGAGCGGTTATGCGGGGATTGACGGACTATTCATTATTTCCCCTTGGGTCTTCTTGTTTTTAATTCCTGCGGTTACCATGCGGCTGTTTTCTGAAGAATATCGCCTGGGTACAATAGCCATATTAAAAACACGACCACTTACCGACTTACAAATAATTGCCGGGAAATGGTTAGCCGGCATCGCACTGGTGTTAATTGCTTTGATCCCAACCTTGATTTATTATTTCACCGTGTATGAACTCGGAGAAACTCGAGGAAACATCGACTCAGGGGCTACGTTTGGCTCTTACATAGGACTGCTGTTCTTAGCTGCAGCGTATGTTTCCATGGGGCTTTTTGCCTCTTCATTAAGTGACAACCCCATCATTGCCTTTCTTATGGGTATGCTGTTTTGCTTTGTCTTTTATTTCGGGTTCGATCAGTTGGCGCAGGTATTCCCCTCTTCTTCCACTCAACTTTTTGTCATGTCTCTTGGCATTAATGACCACTACGTATCAATGAGTCGAGGTGTGATTGATTCTCGTGATGTGATCTATTTTGTCAGCTTAATTATTTTATTCACGATTCCCACTCAGTGGATTCTCAAAAAACGCGTGTAGTTTATGAAGCGTAACAACCAAACGTTTTTGATACAAATCATTCTGTGGGGTGCCATTATAGTACTGCTCAACTTGGTATCGCAGCGCCTGTTTTTTCGTGCTGACCTCACGGCGGAAAAAAGATACAGTCTGAATAAAGTAACCAAAGACCTCATTGCCGAGCTGGAAGACCCCGTCTTGGTGAAGTTGTACATGGCCGGAGAAATGCCAGCTGATTTTTTACGACTTCAACGTGAAGCCATTCAAATGCTCAATGAATTTAAGGCGATTTATAAAAATATTGAACTGGAAATCATTGACCCCAATGCCATTGAAAATCGGAAAGAGCGCAGCAACCTTATGCAGCAACTCGAGACGCTGGGACTCAATCCTATTCAAGTAGAAATTGAAGAATCGGGCGGAGAAAAACGAATAACCGTCTACCCTGGCGCTATAATGAGCTATGCAGAGCGACAAATACCCGTTCAGCTCTTGTCGGGACAGTTAAACGTCACTCCGGAGCAACAAATCAACGCGGCCATACAAAACTTAGAGTACACTTGGGCCAATGCCATTCGTTCACTGGCCAAAACAAAGAGAAAATCGGTTGGTTTCCTCTTTGGAAATGGTCAACTTCCCGTTGAGAACGTTGCCGATATCATGACCACTTTATCACAACATTACGAGGTAGGTCGTATGGACATCAAAGAATATCCGGTGGATACCATTACCGGCGAATTGAGTCTGCAAAGGCAGTTAACGCGAATCAACCGCTTTGACGCCATCGTGATTGCCAAGCCTACAGAACCTTTCAATAATTTAGATAAATTTCTCATCGACCAATACATCATGCAGGGCGGCAATGTCTTGTGGTGTATCGACGCTGTTCATGCCGATATGGATTCCCTCAGTGAGTCGTCTGAAATGCTGGCTTTCCCCATCCTTGATGATTTGAAGATAAGTGACATGTTGTTTAAGTACGGCGTACGCGTAAATTCAAATTTGGTTCAAGATCTAAAGGCGGCGTGGTTATCAGATATGCAGCGCGTTCGACCTTGGGTGTATTTTCCTTTGGTAACGCCGCGGGTAAAGCACCCCATTACCAAAGACCTAAATGCCATAAAACTTCAGTTTGCCAGCTCCATCGACACCGTCATGGCTGAGGGCATTACTAAAACACCTTTGCTCTTGAGTTCAGGCAACACCAAAGTGGTTCCTACCCCTCACGTAGTAAGTCTTGATCGCTATTACAATTTCCCCAAAGACGATATTTTTGCGAAGTCCAATATTCCAATGGCCTATTTACTTGAAGGTGAGTTTAACAGCATTTTTGCCAATCGCATCATGCCGCGATTGGATGGAAAGGAAGACATCCCATTTCGCGAGAAAGGCAAACATTCTACCCAAGTGATTATCGCCGATGGTGATGTTATTAAAAATCAGCGAAATATACTGAACCCCAATATAGAAAGAGGTAAGCCTCTGCCTTTAGGTCTCGATCAGTTTACCGGCGTGCAGTACGGGAACAAGGATTTCCTACTCAACGTTTTTGACTATATGTTGGATCCCCGCAACCTCATTCAAATCCGGTCTAGAGAACTAAAAATTAGACTTTTAGATAGAGAGCGAATGAGGGCTGAGCGCAACTTTTGGGTGGTCATTAATACGGCTGTACCCATTTTATTAATGGTCCTTATTGGAATAATCAACATTGTATTGCGCAAGAGGAAATATGCGTAGATCAAGTGTTTCGGCGCTTGTACAGCAAAAGAGTTACGTCCAACGTAAATGATCCATTAAACTGAAAATATTTTGAACTTATGAAAAAAAAGCAAACCGTTATACTCCTTGTCATTGTTGTTGTACTTGCAGCAATATACCTCGTGTCACAAATTGATTTCAACGATGGAGAGCGCAAAAAATACGATTATACATTTCACATTGAAGATACATCTGCTGTACATAAAATACATATAAAAGATAAAGCGCCTCAGGAAGTCACCTTAGTCCGAAGAGCTGATGGTTGGTACATTGAAGAAGAAGACCGCAAAGCCAGATCTGTAGCGGTAAAGACACTGCTAAAAACCTTCCACAACATGCGTTTAAAAAACTTTGTAGCGGAGAGCATGAAGCCTACTGTGCTCAACAGACTTGCCGCTTACGGTATAGAAGTTAAGGTTATGGACAACAATGACAAGGTGCTCAGGCATTTCTTTGTTGGTCCGCCTTCCATGGATGAGATGGGGTCCTACATGATGAATAAAGGAGGCGATGCCCCTTACACCGTATTTATCCCAGGCTTCAATGGCAATTTGACTACCAGATTTTTTGCAGATCCGGTTCAATGGCGTAAACGCATCATATGGGGCTTTGACAATCTGGACATTCACAGAGTACGAGTGCGATACGCCCACTCTCCTCAAAACTCTTTCGAAGTGGTTCGCGATGAAAACCAAAGGTATGAACTTACCCGGTTGGTAGATAACCAAACATTTACACCAGACTCCATACAAGCGGGTTTGTTCTTTGCCGCCTTTACCAATTTGCAGTATCAAGGAGCTGTTGTTCCAACCGACGGCATCTGGGAAAAGCGCGATTCATTGAAAAGCTCAGCACCTGCTTTTGATGTTTACGTGGAAAACTATGATGGTGAGTGGAAATCCTTAACCGCCTATCGCGTAAAAGCGGCAGAAGATACCGAGGATGATTTTGGCAATCCATTGGATTATGATCCAGACTATTTACATGCCTTTATCAGAACATCCGAAGGCAAAGAAGAAATGGTGCTCGCCCAATACTATGGTTTACAGTTGGCTTTGGTAGACATTGCAACGTTGGTCAAGAATTTTTAAAAGTTTTCAACAAC
>JAIUMB010000044.1 GCA_022565745.1 Cryomorphaceae bacterium
TCAAAGGCCTGGTTGGAATATGCGACGAAAAAACCATAGCTCGCTGCCAGTGCAATGGCTTCATTAAACTTTTGTGCTTGTTTTGGGTGTTCCGGGTCAATATCAGCGTCAAACACACACCACACCTGGTCAAACTGTTTGCCTTTTTTCTTCCACCACCGCTTTTCAGACAACTCTTTAGCGCGCTCTACCAGTGAAATGGTATTGTACCCCTCGCCTACCGTTCTTATGGTTGCTGAGGTCAATCGAAACTTATTAAAATACGACGGCTCGGTATTCTTACCCTCACAAACGATTAAGATTGTTGGTCGTTCGTGAATTAAAGGCGCTGGTCTTCCTATAGGCGGACCATGCCTACGATTTTCGTGCTTTCTCGAGTAGGGTTTCTTAGCCATACATCAAATCGGTTAGACACGGTATGGCGCCGAATTTCCCTTGTAAATATCGATCGGCATAATCATTTGCTTGTATAAGCTTAAATTCAGCCAAAGAATACAAACGCGCTTCTCCTCGATGGTTTTTTTCAGTAAACCAAACCTGATCTGGTCGAAATAGTCCCTCATGAAGAATATGGGTGCTGTGGGTATTAAAAATCAACTGCGCATTATTGGGATTGGTTTCCTTATTGTGAAAGAGGTTTACCACCATAGTCACTAAGTGCGGATGCAGTTTGGCGTCGAGCTCATCGACCAGCAACACAGACCCCTTATGCAGCGCATCTACCACCGGCCCCAGCAAATAAAAATACTTTTTGGTGCCCTCAGACTCATCTTTATTTAGAGAAAAAACCGCTTTTTTCTCTTCACCTTGTTCGTTGTAAACCTTACGAACCGTCATTATTTCGGCCGATTCCCGCGCTCGCCTACCCTCTTCTAATGGCACTATAAATAAGTCACTAATGCCCATATCTGCTTTTTTGAGATAATCCAAGAAAGTAGACTTTCCTACATTGGTTTTTATTTTATCAATGGCATTTTCCCTAAACAGACGACTGCGAATATCGCGAATGACCTCCATTTGCTGAAACCAGTCCAAGACCTCTCTACAAACAGCGTCATTAAATTGAGCAGCCACCGATAAAAGCAAGGCATTGTCTCTCAACAACCCTTCTTTCACCACCAAATTACCCTTAGTAAAACGCTTAGCATGGGTAGAGATGTGCTCACCCTCTCGGTAGAAAATTTCTATCTCACGGGCTTTAGGTTTCATGTACAACCACTCCGCATTTACCTTTTCAGATGACACTTCAAAGCCATATCTATATCGCGTTCCATGATTTACAAAAATCACTTCAAACTCTGAAAACCCCTCGTGATGTCCTCCAAGACGAAACGGCTCAACTGCTATACGATCCCCTTTTTGACCATCTTTAGAAGATGATATGGCATACTGGCGCATGAATACTAAAGCTTCCAACAACTTACTCTTCCCGCTGGCATTGGCGCCGTAAACAACCGCGCTTCTTACCAAGGGCTTTTTCTCACCTTCCGGCAAAAAAACATTCTCTCTTAAAAAGCAGTGGTCTTTATAATCAGACGCCACCATATTAAGCGTTGCTTTGTCGAGAAAGAGCTTGTAATTACTTACAGAGAATTGAATAATCATAGCTTAAGCATATTAACGACAAATATAAAACCATTATCATCATACCTCTTACCTTTGCAGCTTAATTTTTAATGACCCACACTTATGGAATTATATCTCGACAGCGCCGATATCAAAGAAATTGAGAACGCGTTTAAACTGGGATTCCTCTCTGGATTAACCACCACACCAACCTTTATGCACCGCGAAGGCATAACCGATGTTGATGCCACCATTTTAAAATTGGCTAAAATGGTTCCCGTACTACAAATTGAAGCGCTGGGAAAGACTGCAGAAGAGATTGTAGCCGAAGCAAAAAGACAAGATGCTTTAGGCCTTGATAGAAACAAAACCGTATACAAGATTCCCATCAGCATGGAGGGGGTTAAGGCCTGTAAGCAGCTTACAGACGAAGGTTTTTTGGTTAACATACACCTCGTTTACACACTCCAGCAGGCTTACATGGCCATGGCTGCCGGTGCTACGTATGTATGTCCTTTGGTTGGTCGACTTCAAGATCAAGGGCACGATGCGTTGGTTTTGGTTGAGCAATGTGTAGAAGCCGTAAATTATTACGGGTACAACACCAAAATCATGTTTAGCAGCGTTCGCAATGTTGAGCACGTTCGCAACGCCATTAACATTGGAGTACACACCGTTACAGTGCCTTGGAAAATCATGCAGCAACTAACGGAGAACAACTTTACAACCGTAGGAACCAATCAGTTTTTCGAACATACAGCCTTAATGACCAAGACCATCGGCCAGTGTATTCGTCCACAAAACCCCACCATTACTGTTGAGAAAACCGTTATGGACAGCTTGGTCACCATGAGTACTGGCGGATTTGGTGCTGTAACCATCGTAAACGACAACAGAGAGCCCATTGGCTTTTTCACCGATGGCGATTTACGCAGACAACTGGAGCAACAAGGCGAAAACTTTTTACAACAATCGTTGTCGACGATTAAACTCAACAAACCCCATTCGGTAGAAGCCAACGACCTACTCGTAGAGGCCTCAAATGCGTTCAGCAAGCACAAAGTCGATCAACTGGTGGTAACCAACAACGGGAAAGTTGTAGGGATGATCGACATTCAAGACTTAGTAGGTATAGACTAATGTGGTTAATTGACGATATCGAATGGATGAAGCGTTGGTCTAAGATCAAAGCATTGGTTTTTGACTGGGACGGCGTTTTTAATACAGGAGAAAAAAGCCCAAACACCGCAAGTGGATACTTTGAAGCCGACAGCATGGGCGTCAACATGCTGCGGTTTTCTCTTTGGTTAAGAGACGGCATCATCCCCCCTGTAGCCATCATTACCGGAGCCAACAACCCCGGCGCACAAGCATGGGCAGAGCGTGAACACATCCATGCTTGTTACGGCAAGGTCCTCAACAAACAGCTTGTCTTGGAGGCCTTTTGCGAAGCACACAACATCCAACCCGAAAATGTCTGTTTTTTTTATGACGATATTTTAGATCTAAATGCGGCATCGATTGCCGGCATTAGAATGATGATAAGTCGTCCGGGAGCTCCCTACTTCAATGAATTGGTGAAAAGACGTGGATGGGCGGACTTCATTAGCACGCAGTCAGGTGGTCACTACGGGCTTCGAGAGTGCTGCGACAATATTTTAGAACGCAATCTTATGCTCGAGGTGGTCGTCAAAAAAAGAATGGAAACCACCGGAGATTACCTCACCTACTTAGAAAAAAGAAACCAAAACAACCCTCAATTTTTCCAAAAATGAAAATCACGTTCCCATTTTTAGCACTTTTTTTAAGCTTTTCATTGACCGTTTTGGCACAAGACGATCTTGTGAAAAAAGTTTATCAACAAAATGAGGTAGTTTATGAACAAGGGTATCGATTTACCGAGCAGATAGCCTTAGATGTTCTTCCTATAAAAAATCAAGCAAGTAGCGGAACATGTTGGAGTTACGCCACTACTTCTTTCGTAGAATCTGAAATGTTACGCCTAGGTAAAAAGCCTGTAGATTTATCGGAAATGTTTACGGTAAGACAGGTTTACAAAGACAAAGCAGAGCGATATGTACGCTTGCACGGGCACCTTAATTTCGCGCAAGGCGGAGCCACTCCTGACGTACTATATGTATTAAAAAAATACGGAGCAGTTCCTTATTTTCAATACAAAGGATTAGAATATGGTGAAGAAAAAAACAAGCACAATGAACTGGAAAACGTTTTAAAAAACATGCTTGATGCGGTAATAAAAAACCCTAATGGTCGACTGAGTACGGCGTGGAAAGGTGCCGTAGAATCAACACTTAACGCGTACCTGGGTGATTACCCTGAATCCTTTAAATATGAGGGAAAAACATATACCCCACGCTCGTTTGCAGATCAGGTAGTAGGCATAAAACCAGATGATTACATACAAATTACATCATTTGTTAGCGATGAAATGTACGCAAATGTTTTCATTGAAGTGCCCGATAATTGGGCGTGGGCCACGGCTTTTAACCTACCATTAGAAGAGATGATGAACAACTTAGACAACGCTTTAGATAACGGATACACAGTGAGTTGGGCAACAGATGTTAGTGAGAAAGGATTCTCCGTACGCAATGGATTGGCCATTGTTCCAGCCAAACCATTTGACGAGATGTCTGACGAAGAGAAAAAGGCTGTATTTCAACACCCTACAGAAGAATTAACCATTACAGAAGAGATGCGTCAAAGGGCATACGACAACTTTGAAACCACTGATGATCACGGTATGCACATCGTTGGAAGAAGTATCGATCAGAATGGCACAAAGTATTATTTGGTTAAAAATTCCTGGGGGGAAATCGAGAACCCTTATAAAAATGGGTATATTTATTGTTCCGAGAGTTTTGTTCGTTACAAGACCATATCATTAATGATGCATAAGGACGCGTTAACGAAAAAGACAAAACGACGAATCCCCTAACCTGGAACAAAAAAATGACTGCATCTGAGAAAAGCCCATTTGACGATATTACCAAAATTATTACAGATGAGTCTCTCTCAGCGATACAAGTCGTAGATGAAGATGGATTAGTTGTTTACTGCAATAAGAAAAGCAAGCAATTACACGGGATAATTGACGATACCGATCAGCAGCACAGCATTTTTGATTTTACCACCTACTTTCGAAACAGCACCGAGTGGAACAATCATGTTGAGACACTTAAAAACATTCCATCCTTTACTTTCACCACCAATCACAAAAACGTTCAAACAGAACAAGAATTTCCCGTAGAAGTACAAAGCTTTTATCGCAAATTGGAGGGTAAAGGCTATGTCATTGCAACCACCAAAAACATCAGCGAAGATCTTCAAACACAAAGACAAATTCAACACGCGCAACGCTTGCTTGAAATTGCTGGTGAAATGGCAGATCTGGGCGGTTGGGCCTATGATAAAGAAGTGGATGAGCTCACGTGGACTGCGCAGACCAAACGAATTCATGAAGTTCCACTAAACTATGTGCCCAAACTGCCCGACGCTTTTGATTTTTATGCGACTAAGGACGACCGAAATCGTATGGAAAACGCTTTCGCCTCTGCTCTGGCTGAAGGTATAGAATACGACCAAGAATTTCAAATTACAACAGCAGCCGGAAAGAAGCGCTGGGTCAGAGCCAAGGGAAAACCGTTTTATAAAAACAATGAAATTGTAGGTGTAGAAGGCACGTTCCAAAACATTGACAAAGAGAAAAGACAAGAACTAGAGCTTTCTAATGTCAAGAGCAGAATGGAAAAGGTGCTCAATACCATGAATGACGTCATTTGGTCCATTTCCTTGCCCGATTTTAAATTAGACTACGTTACAAAATCTATAGAAAACATCATTGGGTATACCAAAGATGATTTTGTTAACGACAATTGGGAATGGAAAAAATTATTTCTCCCCGAAGACCAGCACTACCTTGGCCAAATCATCAGTGATATTATCTCTAATCACAGTTATGAGATAACCCACAGAATGAATGCCAAAGACGGAAGCACTAAGTTTATCAAGCACAAAGGCAAAGTTGTGTTTAATGAAAACAAACAGCCCATTCGCATTGACGGGATGGCGTTTGATCTAACCAATGAGTTTGCCTCCAATCAAAAAGAATCTAACTGGCAAGAACAACTCAAGCGTCAAGAAGAACAGTACCGAAACATATTGACCAATATGCGCGTTGGACTTCTTGAAATTGACCGAGAAGACATCATCACTTTTGTCAATAAAAGCTTCTGTGACATGTCGGGATATGAAATTGACGAAATCGTCAATCGACCAGTTACAGAAGTCTTTAAAGACAACCAATTACAGGTCATAAACAAAGCCAATTATTTTAGAACCAACGGTGAGAACAGCTACAACGAAGTGGCTTTTACCACCAAAAAAGGGCAGCAACGCTGGTGGTCAATTTCAGGTTCGCCACAATACAACGACAAAGGGGATGTGATAGGTTCCATTGGTGCGTTCCTTGACATCACGAAACAAAAAAATCTGATAGAAGAACTGGAGCACTCAAAGAAAAGTGCTGAAAGTGAAGTTTCAATAAAGGAACAGTTCTTAGCCAATATCAGTCACGAAATAAGAACACCTCTAAACATCATCATAGGCGCCATTCGCTTACTCAAGTCACTCGGAGTTAACAACAAACAACTGGAGTATATCCATCAAGCCGACGCCTCTTCTAAGCACCTGCTGGCCATTATCAATAATGTGTTGGATATGGCTAAAATATCATCAGGTAAGTTATCCATTCAACCAAGACCATTCTTTAGTCGCTCATTGGTAGACAATGTTAAAAGCATTTTTATGCTTAAGGCCAAAGAAAAAGAGCTGACGTTCAACATCGATGTTGATCCAAACATGGCCGATAAACTTCATGGCGATGATGTGCGGTTGAGACAGATACTGATAAACCTACTTGGCAATGCCATAAAGTTTACAGAAAATGGGGAGATTTCGCTTTCAGTAAAAGTTGAACAAATAGATCCTAAAAGTCAAAAATTATACTTTGAGGTTTCCGATACAGGTATTGGAATGTCTCCAGAGTTTATTGACAAAGTTTTTGACCAGTTTGCTCAGGAAGAATCCAGTTCTACCCGATCATATGGGGGCACCGGATTAGGCATGGCCATTTCTAAGGATTTGGTAGAGAAAATGGGTGGTGAGATTAATGTTAAAAGCGAAAAAGGCAAAGGAACATCTGTGTTTTTTAACGTTACCCTTCCCGTCGTTGTCGAAGAAGAAGAAAAGCCACGAAGAGTAACACCTGCTGCTGCTGCTGCGCAAAAAAGCGAGAGTTCCACATCTAACAAGAAGATATTACTTGTAGATGACAATCAAATGAACCGATTTATTGCCAGGGAAACACTAAAGCCTCTTCAAGCAGACATCGACGAAGCCGATAATGGTAAAAAGGCTTGTGAAATGGTGGGCAATACTGCTTATGACCTTATCCTTATGGATATTCAAATGCCTGAAATGGACGGGATCGAAGCCATTCAAATCATGCGTGACATGGGTGTATCAACGCCAATCATCGCGCTAACAGCCAACTCTTTTAAAGAAGATATTGAAAAATATGCTGCGGCCGGGTTTACCGATTATATCACCAAACCTTATGACGAAGTAGAACTGATTAAAACCATTTCGGTTTACTTGTTTGTTCGTCAAGGCAAAAGTAAATCTGAAGACATTTCAGAGCCTATGGATAATGCTGAAACTGAAAACGCCATTATTGAAATGTTTCAGCAACAAATAAGGGAAGACGGAAAGTTATTAGAAGACTGTATCCGAACCAAAGACAAAGAGACTGCCACAAAAATTGCACATAAACTGAAATCCGGCGCTAAAACCTTGGGCCTTGGTGCGCTTGCTCAATCTTTAGAAAAGGTAGAATTCGGGAATGCAGCGTGGATTGAAGATGCAGAAAAGTGCATTGAACTCTTTAACACATTCATGGAGAGTTCTGAAGCTTAATAAAAACAGCAGTTTTTTTCCTTTTAAACATGTCCAATTGAAGGTTTTTACAATGACCTTCTATTAAAAAAATTTCTGATTAATTAACGGTACAGTGTGCGGTGATGATTGTAAATTTGCCACTCATTTAAAAAACATCAAACATGCAAGGAAACAGAACCTTCACAATGATTAAGCCGGACGCGGTTGAAAATAATTACATCGGTGCCATTTTAGAAAAAATAAACAGCGCAGGCTTTACCATCAAAGCCATGGTATACACGCGCTTGAGCAAGCGAGATGCAGAACAATTCTATGCCGTTCACAAAGAACGTCCGTTTTACGGCGAATTGGTAGAATATATGAGCTCAGGACCAATCGTAGCTGCCATCCTAGAAAAAGACAATGCCGTTGCCGATTTCCGTACACTTATTGGCGCTACCAATCCAGCTGAAGCCGCTGAAGGAACCATTCGCAAACTTTATGCAAAAGACATCAGTGCTAACGCCATTCACGGCTCTGACAGCGATGAAAACGCACAAATCGAAGGACGTTTTTTCTTTTCTGAAAGAGACATCCACTAATATCAAGACTACGGGCTTTAAGCCGTTCTCTAACCTAAACCGAGTCATGTACTCGGTTTTTTTATGCCAACTTGACAGAGACTTGCTGGCGGCATATCCTTTGGTAAATAATCATAAAAAACAATAGACATGCAAACAGGAAATATCAACGTTACTGCACAAAACATTTTTCCCATCATCAAAAAATTCCTGTACTCCGATCAGGAAATCTTTCTTCGGGAATTGGTTTCTAATGCCGTAGATGCGACCACTAAGATTAAAGCATTGGCCTCTCTAGGTGAATTTAAAGGTGAACTTGGTGATCTTAGCATCCGCATTCATTTAGACAAAAAAGCAAAAACCATTACCATTTCTGATAAAGGTGTGGGGATGACTGCTGAGGAAATTGAAAAATACATCAACGAAGTGGCTTTTTCTGGCGCTGAAGACTTCGTCAACAAATACAAAGATAAAGGCGCCGACAAAGGCATCATTGGTCATTTTGGTCTTGGCTTCTACTCTGCATTTATGGTTGCCAAAAAAGTTGAAATATTTACACGGTCGTTTAAGGATGAGCAATTAGGTAATCATTGGACCTGTGAAGGTAATCCCGAATTTACCCTTGATACCTTCCAAAAAGAAAGCCGTGGCACCGATATCGTCCTTCACATTGCCGATGATGCAGAAGAGTTCTTGGAAGAACACAGAATTAGCGAGTTACTCAACAAATACTGTAAGTTTCTACCCGTTCCTATCGTTTTTGGAACCAAGGAAATCACCGAGAAAAAGGACGATGATCAAGAGGTAAAGAAAACCGTTGACAACATCATCAACAACCCGGAGCCGGCTTGGACCAAAACACCAACAGACCTTACAGACGAAGACTATAAAAACTTCTATCGCGAGCTCTACCCAATGACCTTTGAGGAGCCGTTATTCCACATTCACCTGAATGTTGACTATCCATTTAATCTTACCGGAATTCTTTATTTCCCAAAGATTAAACCCAATATGGATGTTCGTCAAAACAAAATTCAACTCTATCAAAACCAAGTTTTTGTTACCGACACGCTGGAAGGTATTGTACCCGACTTCCTCACCTTACTACACGGGGTTATTGATAGTAGTGACATCCCTTTGAACGTGAGCAGAAGTTATTTACAGAGCGACGCTCAAGTGAAGAAAATTTCAGGTCACATCACTAAAAAAGTGGCAGATAAATTAGAGCAACTCTTTAAACAAGACCGTGAGGATTTTGCCAAAAAGTGGGAAGATATAAAAGTACTAATTGAGTACGGTATGTTGTCGGAAGACAAATTTTTTGAGCGCGCCAAATCATTTGGCTTGTTTAAAGACACCCTCGGAAATTATTTAACCATCGATGAACTAAAAGAGACGCTGCAATCTAACCACGTTGATAAAGACGGAAACACTGTAGTTCTTTATGCCTCAGATGTAGAAGCGCAGCACAGTTTTATCAAAAAGGCCGAAGGCAAAGATTACAAAGTCATTGTTCTTGATACACCACTGACCCCACACGTCGTGCAAAAGTTTGAAATGGCCTTTGAAAAAATGACCTTTAGCCGAGTCGACAGTGCTCCCATCGAGCAACTCATCAAAAAAGACGATACAGAAAAAGATGGGTTGTTGGATGAAAAGCAAAAGGAAACCCTTAAATCAATGGTTGAAGGATTGATAGATGCTAAAAAATATTCTGTAACCATCGACAACCTTGACGCAAATGAAGACCCGGTTATTGTTACCATGCCTGAGTTCATGCGAAGAATGAAAGAAATGGAAGCTACCGGAGGTGGAGGGTTTTACGGAATGGCGAATCTTCCGGAAACGTATAACCTCATTTGGAATGCCAATCACGAATTAACTAAAAAAGTGATGGACGAAACCAATGAGGAAAAACAACAAGCGCTAATAAAGCAAGCGAACGACTTGGCTCTTCTCAATCAGCAACTGTTAAAAGGAGAAGAGCTTCAAAAGTTTGTTAAACGCTCATACGAAATGATGCGCTAAACAAACGATTGATTACATAAATTACGTGGGCAAGGTACCTGGATAAAACCATGGTTTCCTTGCCCTTTTTTTAGTGGGCTTATAGTTTCTTACTACGTAGGGAACTTGATTTTGATTGGGAATTACTACCTCATAACCAGTTGGTAAAATAACAGAGATGGTGGTTCCTTTATCTTCAACAGAATCGACCATTATTTGTCCACTGTGTCTATCCACAAAGTCTTTACACAAAATCAAACCTAAACCCGTACTACTCTCTCCTTCAGTGCCTTGTCTACCAATAGGCTTGTCCAGTTCAAATAATTTACCAACCATATCTGTTGGAATCCCTATTCCATTATCCACAATTTTTATCACAACCGTATCATTGTGTTTATTGCTCTCAACAGATACCCGACCTCCAGGATAGGTGAACTTTACAGCATTGGAAACCAAATTCCTAAACACTGTATTCAGCATATCGTAATCGGCAACCAGTTTGATGTCTTTACTGGAAGTTAAGCTAAGTTTTATTTGCTTTTTTAAAGCACTCTCACTGTTAAAATCAACGGCATCTTCTAGAAGTGCTCTCAATGAAATTTCCTTGGGATTAAAAGCCAATGTACCTGTTTGATTACGGGCCCAGGTACGTAAATTGTTGATCAACTCCATTGATTTCTTAGACGACTGCTTGATCAATGTGCCATACATATGTGCTTCCTCTGTCTCATTGCTATCAATAGATGTTATCAATAAATCTGTTAGTCCCAAAATACTTGCAAATGGACTGCGTAAATCATGCGCAATGATGGAAAAAAACCTGTCTTTTTCAGAGTTTATTCTATTGAGCTCACTGTTTTGATTGCTAATGATATCGTTTTTCTTTTTAAGCTCCCTTAACAGGTTTTGTTGTCGTTTACTTCTTGACCATGTGATACTGACAAACACCAATGTAACAAGAAGGAAAACAATAAAGCCTGAAATGATTATCAATGATAACCTTTGACTATGAGCACTTGATTGACGTTCAGCTTCTATGTTGTTGCTTAACATCTCGGTCAGCAAACGCAATTTTACCGATTCCACTTGTAAATCTTCTTCAATAAAATATAGAGAATCGTTGTAAATCATGGCTTTTTTATATGCTCCTATTTCTTTAAAAGCACCCTTCAAAGATCCAAAAGCCATTGATTTATATATCCTAACACCACTTTCATCAATATACGGCATGGCCATATTGACATAATGTATAACAGAGTCTGGAATATTGAGGTGATCTCCCTGAAACATGAATGCTTTGTTTAAATAAATCAGTCCTAATTCTGATCTTATTTTGTGAGCTTTCATCTTTGCAATGGTCTCATCAAATAATTTTGAAGCCTTATCATACTGCTTTTGATTTACCAATGTGGACGCTGCAATAATGGCTGTTGATAAATTTAAGTCTATGCGACCAATTTGATCTGCATACCAATTGGATCGTGCCATGTAGAAACTTAATGAATCGGCATACTTAGAAATTCCCTTAAATTCATCTTTGATTTCATTCTGTGAAACGGGGGCATTGGTCAACAAATACATAGGGTTGGTTGCCTCGAGATTGAAAAAAGCAACTTCATAACTGGTAGCAGCCAATCGATCATAAGTCTCTGCTAAACCTTCAACATCGCCGCTGCGTTTATAGTAACTCAGTGCTCTATACAAATAATCAAATGAATCCTCATACCGTTTTGACGCGCGAAAAGTTTCCCCTTTTTCTCGGTTGATATCCGCAAAAGTCTTCGGCAGTTTAAGAGAATCTGTGATTTTATGCGCTTCGTTTAAAAACTGAATGCTGCGTAAATAATCTCCCTGCCGACGCCAGTTAACACCAAGTGATAAAAGCGTTTTTTGTTTATAAACATCGTGTAAAGAGGCTATGCTGTCTGCTTGCATAGACAGTATAATGGATTTATTTACAGATGTTTCTGTGTGTGATAATGTAAGGAGTGAATCAATTTTATCCCTTGGGGAAAATCCACTTGTACTTATTACCAAAAGGAACGCACACCATGTTGCGCTTGCATAGAAAGAAGTTTTCATGTAGTAGTAGAGTTAAGTCTTTCAACGGCAAATGTATAATATTTTTTTAATCTTTTGATGTTTTTTTATCAATTTCGAAAAAAAGGAACAATTGTAAGGGTTTTGCATTATTAAATACTACAACACAAAACGTGAAAAACAACAGTGCTGATCAACCTTGATATTTCCGTATCACGCATTAAAACATTTGAAAAAAATCATCAACATCATCATGAATAAAAATCAAGCATTTCCACTTATAACGTTAAAAGATCAACGTGGCAATAAATTCGATATGAAAACGCTCTTAGGCAAACCCTTTGTCGTTTACTTTTACCCGAAAGACGACACGCCCGGTTGCACCAAACAGGCGTGTAGCTTTAGAGATGCGCATCAGGATTTTCAAGATTTAGGTGTGCCCGTTATCGGGGTGAGCAGCGATAGCCCTTCATCTCACGCTCAATTTGCCAAGAAGTACAACCTTCCTTTTACATTGCTCTCTGATAGCAAAAAAGAATTGAGAAAAAAAGCCAATGTGCCCACCAACCTACTCGGCCTGCTCCCCGGTCGGGTTACTTACGTGATGGATAAAGAAGGTAAGGTCATCCATATGTTTAACAGTCAAATGAAAGCCGAACAACACATGGAAGAGGCATTGGATGCACTCAAAGCCTTGCAGTCGTAGCTTTGCAGCTCAAACGACTTGAGCGCATTCATGAACAACCAAAAACTTCCTTCGTTTACCCCTTCGGAAAGACGCATTCTCTCTAAAGCGTTTTGGACACATCACCTCGGTGAGCAACAAGCACAGAACGTCGTTTATGGACTGACACCCCCGCCAGAAAACCTCCTCAATACGTGGGAAGATTTTTGTCAGCGCGTGGAAAGCAACGAGCCCTACCAGTACGTATTAGGCTGTGTGACCTTTGCAGACTGTCGCATTGATGTCAATCCACATGTACTCATACCCAGACCAGAAACAGAAGAGCTGGTTGACGAAACGTCAAAACGCTTGGGAGAACACGGATGTTTTTTGGATGTTGGCACAGGGAGTGGAGCCATTGCTCTTGGATTGAAGCGACTGAAACCCAATTGGAAAGCTTTTGGTTGTGACATTTCTGAGGATGCGTTGATTACGGCAAGAAATAATGCGGTAAAAAACAAAATTGACGTTTCATTCTACAAATGCGACATCCGACAACCAGAAATCAACATGCACCCTCCCTTGGATTTGGTCATCAGCAATCCGCCGTACATCCCACAAGCAAGAAAAAAGGACATGGATGCAACTGTCATTGACTTTGAACCGCATCTGGCATTGTTTACACCCGACGAAAAACCATTGCTGTATTATGAACACATCATTGATTACGGAGAAAAGCATTTAAATGAAAATGGATTATTGGCATTAGAAACCCACTTTGATGGTGCACATAATATTGCCGATTTACTCATAGCTCGTAATTTTACCGACATAGAAATCACCAAGGACTTTGACCAACATGAACGATTTGTTTTCGCAAGAAAACGGTGCTAAACAAAAAATAGAAGCACTGAGAGCACAGCTGAATAAGCACAATTATCTTTACTACATCAAAGACGCTCCTGAGATTTCGGATAGGGAATTTGATGAGATGTTAGAATCCCTGCAAAAACTGGAGGAACTTCACCCTGAATACTTTGACCCCAACTCCCCTACACAAAGGGTTGGCGGGGCGTTTACCAAACAGTTTCCCACAGTTGCACATAAATATCCCATGCTCTCTTTGAGCAACACTTACAGTCGAGAAGAGATTGAAGCGTGGGTAACACGTACCGAAAAATTACTTGGTCAATCGTGTCACTTCGTTTGCGAACTCAAGTACGACGGCGCAGCGATTTCTCTTACCTATGAAAATGGACAGCTTGCCAGAGCCGTTACCCGTGGTGATGGCAGCAAAGGCGATGAGATTACCGCCAACGTACGTACCATACAAACCATTCCCCTTCGCATCAGCGAGGATGCGCCGAAAACTTTCGAAATTCGCGGGGAAATTTTTATGACTAAGGGATCCTTTAGTCACCTCAATAAAGAGCGTGTCAAACAAGGCTTAGAACCGTTTGCCAATCCGCGTAACGCTGCATCCGGTAGCTTAAAATTGCAAGACAGTCGCGAAGTGGCCAAGAGAAAACTCGACTGCTTTACCTACGCCATTGTGAGCGACACCCCCATTGCCGATACGCATTATCAGTCATTGAAAAAAGCCGCAGAGTGGGGCTTCCATACGCCACTCATTGCCGAGGACTACGTCAAACGAGTGGCAAATGTCGACCAAGTAATGGCCTTTATCGAGTATTGGGACAAGCACCGTTTGGATCTGCCATTTGACATAGATGGCGTGGTCATCAAAGTCGATGAGCATATGTTCTACGACGAATTGGGTACAACGGCTAAGTCACCCCGCTGGGCCATAGCCTATAAATTCGCTGCAGAAGAAGCCGTTACCCAATTGAATGGCGTCACCTATCAAGTGGGACGAACCGGCGCCATCACCCCGGTCGCTGAACTAACACCAGTGCTTTTGGCCGGTACCACCGTTAAACGGGCTTCTCTACACAACGCCGATCAAATCGCCAAGCTCGACTTGAGAATTGGCGATTATGTTATGGTTGAAAAAGGCGGTGACATCATTCCCAAAGTAACGGGTGTGGTCTTTGAAAAACGCGACCCCAACTTACCCGCATTTACCTACGCCACCCACTGTCCGGAATGCAATAGTGAGCTACATAGACCAGAAGGCGAAGCCAACCATTATTGTCCCAACGAATTTGCGTGTCCGCCTCAGCAAATCGGAAAAATCCAGCACTTTATTTCCCGCAAGGCTTTAGACATTGACGGCATTGGCTCGGAAACCGTGAAACAATTGTTTAACGCCGGCTTAGTTCAAAACGTTGCTGATTTATATGACCTTTCCGTAGAAGATGTATTGCCACTGGAAAGAATGGCGGAAAAATCGGCCAAAAACCTAATCGAAGGCATCGCCGCTAGCAAACAACAGCCTTTTGACCGAGTGCTGTACGGGCTGGGAATCAGATATGTGGGCGAAACCATTGCAAAAAAACTGGCACAGCACTATCGCTCCATTGAAAACCTCAAAAACGCCAGTGTTGAAGACATGCTGCAGGTTGACGAAATTGGTGACAGCATCGCAAGAAGCGTGCAATCTTATCTTCAACGCGAAGACAGTCAAATGGTTATTGAACGACTGCGCAAGGCCGGATTGAACTTAGAATCCAGCGAAGAAGAGAACGTTGATATCAGCGATAAGCTCGCTGGAAAGTCCTTTGTCATATCCGGCGTATTCACCAATGTGAGTCGCGATGAATTAAA
>JAIUMB010000045.1 GCA_022565745.1 Cryomorphaceae bacterium
AATTATTTGCGTGTTGAACAAGATGAGTTTTGCAAAGATTTAGAAGCATCTTTCATTAAACAAAAAGCGAATGCCACCTCATTGGTGGCATCTCGCAAGAATAGGGTGTTATTTTTTAATCATCTTAAATCGCGTTTTCTAGACGATTAGTTTTATACATTCGTCCAATCTTTTGCAGATCTTTTTTTAAATCCTTGATTAGAAATAAAATGATTTTTGTTTCTGTTAGTGGAGCGTAACCCCTCGTGTTTGCATCTTTCCACATTTTGCATAAATCATTCGTATGGTTGTTCAACTTTGTTAATAGTTGATCAGAGTGTTTTAATTGTCTGTAGTTTTCTGCCAACTCATAACCAAGATTACAAATTTTAATTTGAGCACGTTTACTAAAATGAGGATTTGTCTTTGCTGGAAATATACTTGTACATTCCAAGGTAATCTGTCTTAATAAATCGACTTTTTTCCACATGTGGTGAACAAGACGTAAGAACATTTGATTCTCATTCCCCAAAATTTCTGATTGAGCTATTTTTTTCATGACAAATAAGAATTATAGATTTTATTAACAATGCAAATATTTTATAGCCATTGTTATTGTGCGTGTCGGTAGAAAGACATTCATAACAAAAAAGATCTGATAATTACCTTCTGTTGACAGGTTTTTGGTATTAGTTGTCGCACGACGACAAACTGTACTGATAGTCAAAAAAAAAGGTCGAGCATTGCTCGACCTTTTTTGATGTTTAACAGGAACAATGCTTTATTGCACCTTAATCAATTTTTGAGTTTTGTCCACGCCATTGGCATGTACTTGAATGATTAGGGTTCCATTAGCAATGCCTTCAAGGCTTAGCTCAAGGTCTTGTATGCCAGGAGAAATACCTGGATACTTAGCGTTTCTTACAACACGTCCACTTAAGTCTCTTACCATAACATGAACATCTGAATAGTTTTCCAACTCTACTCTAATGTTGGTGTATGAGCTGGCCGGATTTGGATAAATTTTAAAATTATCTTCTGCAGCTATACTAATGTTATCATGTTTGGTTGTTGACAGAGGATTAGCCTCAGCCAGCGAACCTGTTTTCCACATGCCTCGTCCATGAGATCCAGCATAAATAATTCCATTGAATGTTGAGTCGTTTGTTCCGCGACTGCCAAATGGGTTTATCTCTTGACGAAGCATAAATACTGGAACGTTGGCAAAGCCTCCTTTATCAGCTACCCACACGGTGTTGCCTGAGGTTATGTTTTCAGTTGAAAATACACCAAAATCGGTACCAATGACAACTTCAGAAGGGTTGTTGACATTGATTACAGAAGCATAAACGGGCATAGCAGGTAAGTTACCTTGTCTTGAATTAAACGATGGAGAAGCTGAGGTGGCATTTGTGGAGAATCTCACATTATTTGCTCCGCCATACCCACCAAGTGTAACGATTACTCTATCATCGTTATTGGGATCAATAGAGATGGAAGTGATAAACCTACCAAATGTGGCAATCTCATCCATTTCAAGTTGAGAATTGGCATTAAATAGAGAAATATCAGAATCTAAGAGGCTACGGTGATCGGATAGGCCAGATACACGGAACAGTCTACCAGCAGTAGTACCGACAAATAATTTATCACCATCACTGGTTACGGCTAGTGCCGAAGGCGTGGTACTTGGTCCACCTGGCGTTCCGCCGAAATGAGCAATGTGAATCCACTCTGGAGTGACAGTAGTGAAATCATGAATTTTGCGGGTCATCCATATACCACCTAGGTTAGTCCCTTGATTGTTGACACGAGAGGTTAGTCCAACAAAGAACATGGATTGAACTTTATCGATAATAGGCTCTTGGTCACCTGGTGATAAGTTGTTATTCAGTACATGTGTAATCGGGATATCGAGCGTTCTGCTTGGAACCACAACGGTGTCTCCTTGATTGTAGGTAACCTGACATGTAACACTGACCAACGTGAAAATACCATCAGGTCGGTTAAAGGTAACACTAAACTCTCCGGTTGTATCATTAAAGGTACCTGTTCCATTCCCTTGTATATTCCCTTGTATGTCGGTAGTAAGTGTGTCAACCCCACCCCTGATTACAAAGCTACCAGGAACAAATTGAGCAGACTGCTGAGGACGTAATACTCTACCAGTAAATGTGCGAGCACCTTGTCCAAAACCTAAACTTTGCTCTACATCATTGGCTCCAAAGTTGATGGTGTCTTGAGACTTGTCATCAAATTGGTTTTCCCAGAGCAAGAAAGGCGTTACAAATGGCGCGAATAGCGGAGATAAATCTTGAGCTCTATTGGGTTCAGCAGCTCTATCCATGCGGCCAAAATCATAAAATTCAGTAAATGACTCTCCAAAATTATTAGAGCGTCCAAGAATACCATATTGCATGGCTTTAACCATAACGTTTTTGTCAAAAGAGCTGATTTCAGCAAACCCGCCGTCACCATCTCTTATCCCACCACGGAAGTCAATACCAACTGTACGAATACCCGTCTTAGAGGTGTTCCCTTCACCATCTACAAGTAAAGTTCCATTGTCTTGTGTTCCACCCATAACTACACCATCTCTACTAAAACCAATGCCGTAGAATTGTGTGGTATTGTATCCATTATTTATTTCTGCCCAAGTTTGACCATTATCGACACTGCGGAAAATTCCACCATCATTAACGGCATAAATTCTACCAGGACTGGTTGTGTCATAGACAAACCTATGATGATCAACGTGTACATATAAACCAGCTGGACGAAGTGCTCTTGATCCGCTAGCTACTTGGCTCCAACCTCCTTGTTGAGACCACTGCCAAAAGTCTACACCGCCAACGAGGATTCTATCTTTGTTAAAGGCATCAACGGTAAGCGCATTGTCAAATCCGCCTTGTCTACCATGTGGATTAAGCGAAGCGGTGCGCTGACCGATGCGCTGCCAGTTGTCACCACCATCTGTAGTTCTGTATGCGGCAATAAACTCTGAGGTAGCATTTGAGAACCCTGTGGTTTGTACACAATATACATAGTTGCGATCTTGTGGAGATACAGCAAAAACCATCCGTCCAACGGATCTTGGCAGTTCGTTATTAGCAGCTGTGTTTCGATTGACAGTCACCTCGGTAAATGTTCCGGGAAGTCCTGTGGGTGAATAGAAGCCAGTAATACCTGCGGAGATCCAAATTCCTCCATTGTTGTCCATAACGCCATCAGTTATGGGTTCAAACGAGCGATTGGCGTTATCTCTATTGCGCAATTCAATTCTTTCCCAAGTATCTCCACCGTTGTTAGAGATGTATAGCCCATTATTTGTTCCGGCCCAAACACGATCAGCGTTGGATAAATCGGTTAATATTACACCAACATCTGCCCAATCTGTACCACTGTTGTTGGGTAAAGGCACAGTACTGCTCAACTGGGTAAACTCAGTTTCATTGGCGGCTTTTTTAAACACACCACCACCAACGATACCACCAGTACCAGTGCCACTGGTATTGTAGTACATACCTTCACCAGTTCCGTAATAAATATCACCATTTGCAGCCTGAGCTATGGAAACAATGGCAAGATTTTCTTGAAAGTCATTAACTTTTTGCCAAGATGAACCTCTGGTGGTGGATATGAATAAACCGCCACTAACCGCTCCGGCATATAGTATATTTGGATTGTCTCTATCAATGAGGAACGCGCGGGTTCTACCGCCAATATTATCAGGTCCTAATTCTTCCCATTCCAACTGGCCAATAGCCTCTTGTTCGCGAAGCGTTCTTACGGCATTTTTCGCTTGTAAATAAGCGCGTGGGTCAATTTCACCAGTACGAGGATCCATGCGCATTTCATGCAGCCATTGGGCAGATCCTTTAGCATCGTCATTGCTAACAGCCGCCTTTCTCGGTGTGTAAATAGGTTCGTTAACACTTGTAAACAACCCATTGGTGAATATTGCAACACTAAAAATCATTAGTGTAACACCAACTGAGCCGATAAGTAAATTTCTCTTTTTCATTATGTTGAGATTAATTATAAGGTATTTGCAGTGTGAGTGGTGCCAAACTTTAAAAACCAACTGCTAAATAACTACAAAAATTTGGGTTAATAAAATGTTTTAAAACAAATGTTTTTCTGCGTGATAAGAAGACCTAACCAATGGTCCGCTTTCCACGTATTTAAAGCCAAGCTCCATGCCTACTGTCTTGTAGTATTCAAATTGAGCAGGCTCAATATATTCTACTACGGGTAAATGTTTGGTGGTCGGCTGTAGGTATTGACCTAATGTTATGATGTCAACATTATGGCTTCTCAAATCTTTCAAGGCGTCAATAACTTCTTCTTCTGTTTCGCCTAGCCCTAGCATGATCCCGCTTTTTGTGCGCTTCATACCTTGGTTTTTTAGATACGATAATACCTCTAAGCTTCTGTCGTACTGCGCTTGAATGCGCACTTGTCGGGTTAACCGCCTTACGGTTTCCATGTTGTGCGACACAATCTCGGGGTGAACGTCTACAATTCGATCGATGTTATGAGTTTCACCTTTAAAGTCGGGAATCAGTGTTTCTAGAGTTGTTCCCGGACTTATTCTTCTTATGGCTCTTACCGTTTCTGCCCAAATGATACTGCCGCCATCGGCCAAGTCATCGCGGTCTACAGAGGTGATGACAGCATGTTTGATTTGCATGCGCTTTACCGAGAGAGCAACCTTTTCTGGTTCGTCCCATTCTACCGTGTCAGGTCGACCGGTATTTACAGCGCAAAATCCACACGAGCGCGTACAAGTATTGCCCAATATCATAAACGTAGCGGTGCCAGCCCCCCAACATTCACCCATGTTCGGACAGTTGCCGCTTTCACATATGGTGTGAAGTTTGTAGTCGTCTACAAGCTTTCTTACAGCTTTGTAGTTTTTGCCTACAGGCAATTTTACCCTAAGCCATTTGGGTTTGCCCTTGTTGATTTTTTCTTTTTTATTGGGTAGCGTTTCTGCTAAGTTGTTTTCTACAATGTCCATTTCTTACCAAAATTTATGGCCAAATACAGTTGAATAAATAGAGCGTGATTCTTGACTTCGTGCATGATGTTCATTTCACTTATAAAAGCATCAACAATGATACCAACTTCTAAATTCCTCACCCGCTCATCTCTTTCATGGTTGTCAAAACTAAATCCACTTTTAAAATACAAACCAGGGACTATCGTTGTTTCGTTAATACCTCGAAAAAACCCCGCTTGTCCGCGAATAAAACGGTCAGGGGCCGATGGGTCATACCGTTCCTCAATAATAAAGTTGTTGCTTTCTTGAGATTGTACCTGCACGAAGATGGGCTTTAACAACCCCCATGACACTCCAGTGGCATAATGAAAACTCACAGAAACTGTGCCTCTATCCGTTTTGTCGTGTAAAATCCGCTCTCGGTAATAACCAGTCCTTATCACGTATAAGGCGTTGACTCTTCCAAAAACAAATCCTGCAGAATTGCTGAGAAAATCGGGATAAGTCTTATTCTCTTTAGGGTGCCTGATGTTGACAATGTCCAACTCAATGGCATCTTTCGTGTAGCCCGACGTTAAGAATCCGTATCGACCATTGATTCCGTAACCTTGCGTATTTAGCATGATGCCAAAAGTGAAATCGCGGTCATAAACCTGACGCTTGAAGTCGGCATCTGTGGTTAACTGCCCTCTTACTTGAATGGTTGCAAAGCAAGCAACTGTAAGTGAGAGCAGATATGTCCATACATCATTGCCCTTCAGCATATCTGTAAGTTTAAATACTGACTTCTTGAGGTATATCCATCTCGGTAAAGGCAGGGCATTTTTCCTTTGACCCGCACGAGGCGGTTGCCATGCCTAAAACCAACATGAATAAAAATACTTTAATTACGTTTAACTTCTTCATCTGTTTTGTCGCGTATGCATCTAATCTAACCGTTTTTAGCTTCCCTTGTTCTTATGTAATGCGTGAATTTAGTTTCGAATAAATCCACTCACCTTACAAAGAAGCACGCCAAATCTTTGTGATGCTTTAAATAATAACGAGGTTTACAATTCGTTTTATCAATGATTTTTAGCAATTCATTGAATCTACAAATATACTAAAAAATTCGTTTCTTTGTTTACGTGTTTGCCGTTTGTAACATTAACGTTGCTAAAAACATAAAAATTGCCGTCTTTGTCCATTTTAACACGTTTATTTTTTTTCTTTTGCTCAACGATATTTGTTGCAAATACACATGCACAAGTCGTGCAATTTCACACACTGGACTCATTGGCAGATCAGGTGGTGGAGCAGGTTAAGGACAACAATTTCGACGATGTCCATCACGCAGTAAAAGTGGGTAAAAGACTCATTAACCAATTGCTGCGCGACAATTACTGGCTGGCCTCGATGGATGTGGACTCGTCTTTTTCATCTGATACGGTTGTAATCTCTATTACAGCTGGTCCTTATTTTCAATGGAGGTCTTTGCAATTGGATGAACAATCAAAATTTGTGTTGGAAAAAACCAAAACCGATCCAATGAACGAATCCTCGCCGATGACTTGGGTGGAAGATGTGCTGCTCTATTACGAAAACTACGGCTATCCATTTGCTTCATTGTCTTTTGATTCTGTCAACATTAATGGCGGAGATTTGTCGGCCAATGTGCAAATAGACCCGGGGCCGTTCATCACCATAGACAGCATAAGCCTTAAGGGATATAGTTCCATCAAACGCCCCATGCTAAAATATCAACTGGGAATAACCAAAGGCATGCGCTACAGTGAAAAGAAAATCAGACAATCGGAAAAACGCATAGATAGAGTAGAGCACCTCACTTTTGCGCGGCCGCCACAGGTGCTGTTTTCTGAAGAAAAAACCACCCTTTATTTGTATCTGGAAGAGGAAAAAAACAATGCCTTTAGTGGAATTGCCGGGTTAAATAACCTTCCAGAAGGAGGAGTCACCATTACCGGTGAGGCCGATATTCGCTTGCTCAACAGCATCAATCAAGGTGAGGATTTTCGCTTGCAATGGCGTCGACCGGGGGTGGAAATGCAAATGCTGGATGTTGCGCTCTCCGTGCCTTTTCCCTTCCATTTGCCTATTGGTATAGATGGGAAGCTCAATTTGCTCCGACAAGACTCCAGTTTTTTCTCTTTAGAAGCAGAGATAGGTACGCAGCTATACATCAACCAAGATTGGCGGGTCAGATTGTTTTACGAATCGCGTTCGTCCAGTGTGCTCAGTCAAGGCGAATTGCCGATTACCGGCGTGGCCGGATTTTCGTCTCGATTCTTGCAGTTGGGTGTGCTTTGGGACAATACCAATCACTTTATGGCGCCTACCAAGGGAATTAAATTTACGGCAAGTGCCGGCAATGGATTGCGATCTTCTTCTGAGGAGTCTGTTAACCAGTGGATTGCCGAGGCGAACAACAAGGTGTATTTACCCATTTATGGCCAGTTTGGTCTGTACGCACAAACACACTTTGCCACCATATATGGCGGAGAGTTGTTGTCTAACGAAGTTTACCGACTGGGCGGCATAAATACCATGCGCGGATTCAACGAACAGAGTTTGTTTGCCAGTTCTTATTTCGTTCAAAACATAGAACTTCGCTACGCGCTTGACCGCTACAGCTTTTTTCAGGTACTGGGCGATTTTGGATATGTTGAAAATACCAGTCAGCACTTGAGCGGACAAAACCTTCTATACGCCATCGGTGCGGGGATGAGTTTTCAAACTGAAGTAGGGGTGTTGAATTTGATTTATGCCGTGGGTAAGGTCAATGACCAACCGTTTGATTTCCCGGCGGCAAAGATTCATATAGGGTATATTAACAGGTTTTAGTTGGTGACTGTCTTTAAAGTCCTAATAGATCCATAAGGCTAAACACTATGATGAACTCACTGCCATTAGTCTTGCTCTGTAGATTTGTCAAAATAACTAAATGAACAAGCGAAAACAGTGCTTTTAGCGTCAACAATCTATCGTTACAGGTAGCCATATCAGTAACCATAGTCGACCGATATTTACCCCAGATACCAGACGTCGAATAGTTCCCTTCCGCTACTGAATCTTTAACTTTTTTGTCGAAACCTCACCAGTTGAACTTTCAATGCTTAACACGTACTCGCCCGATGCAAGACCGTTGATATTTAAGGTCATCTCCTCAACGTAGTTGCTATTCTTCTGATGCAACAAAGCCTCAAGGCATCCTCATAACCACAACCACAAAAAAAGGCCGCACTTTTCAGCACGGCCTTTTGATTGACATTCAAATGATTGTTACAATGTCCCTCTGTTTCCTTGCTCGCGTTCAATGGCTTCAAAGAGTGCTTTGAAGTTGCCTTTACCAAAAGATTGTGCGCCTTTTCTCTGAATGATTTCAAAAAACAAGGTCGGACGGTCGGCGACGGGCTTGGTAAACAGTTGAAGCAAATACCCTTCGTCGTCGCGGTCAATCAAAATGCCCAACTCGCGCAATGGCGCAAGATCTTCTTCGATTTCTCCCACGCGGTCGAGTACGTCGTCGTAATAGGTTTCGGGAACGTACAGGAATTCAACGCCGTTGGCTTTGAGTTGACGAACAGTGGTTACAATGTCGTCGGTTGCTACGGCAATGTGCTGCACACCTGCGCCATTGTAGAAGTCCAAGTACTCTTCAATTTGAGATTTTTTCTTGCCTTCAGCCGGCTCGTTGATGGGGAATTTGATGCGGCCATTGCCGTTGGTCATCACTTTACTCATCAAGGCCGTGTAGTCGGTGGAGATGTCTTTGTCGTCGAAAGACACAAGCTGTGCGAAGCCCATCACGTTTTTGTAAAACTCCACCCAGGTATTCATTTCGTTCCAGCCTACATTGCCCACCATGTGGTCGATGTACTTTAATCCGGCAGAAGGTGGATTGTAATCGCTCTCCCATGCACGGAAGCCGGGCAAAAATGTGCCTTTGTAGTTCTTGCGCTCTACAAATACGTGAACGGTTTCGCCGTAGGTTTTGATTCCGGCCATCACCACTTCACCATGCTGGTCGTTGATGACGTAAGGTTCAAAGGCAACTTCGGCACCGCGCTTGGTGGTCTCCTCAAAACTCTTGCGCGCATCGTCAACCCAGAGGGCAACGTTTTTTACCCCATCGCCGTGTACGCGGAGGTGCTCGTTGATTTCCGAATCTTTGTTGATGGGCGAAGTGAGGATTAGTCTGATCTTGCCTTGTTGCAATACGTAAGAGGTCTTTTCCTTATCTCCGGTTTCTAAGCCGGAATAGGCCAAGGACTGAAACCCAAAGGCCGTTTTGTAAAAATGCGCGGCTTGTTTGGCATTGCCTACATAGAGTTCTACGTAGTCGGTGCCATTGATGGGAAGAAAGTCCTCAGCATCTTTGAATATTTTTTTTGGCTCTGCAGCCGAGGTTGATTGGGTGGACATATCTCGATGTTTTAATTGATTGTTATGGTTCGACAAAGATAGCGGATATCTCTATTCCAGCCATGATTTCCAGTAACTCTTATCGGCAATATCCAAGGCCGTTTGCGTAATTCTCAAGGGCTTGAATGTGTCGATCATTACGGCCAGTTCTGCCGTTTCTTTCTGACCAACTGAGCGTTCGTATGCGCCGGGGTGCGGACCGTGTGGAATTCCGGCGGGGTGCAAACTAATGTAACCCTTTTCTACGTGGTTGCGGCTCATAAAGTCACCATCTACGTAATACAGCACTTCGTCGGAATCGATGTTGGAGTGGTTGTATGGCGCGGGAATGGCCTCGGGGTGGTAGTCGTACAAGCGCGGTGCAAAGGTGCAAATAACGAAATTGTGTCCTTCAAAGGTTTGGTGCACCGGAGGTGGTTGATGAACGCGGCCGGTAATGGGTTCAAAGTCTTTGGCGTTAAACGCATAGGGGAAATTATATCCGTCCCAGCCTACCACATCAAAGGGGTGGGAAGCGTATACCACGGTGTGAATGTGATTCTCTTTGCGAATTTTTATGGTGAATTCGCCTTTTTCGTCGTGGGTTTCCAGTTCGGATGGACGGCGAAGATCGCGTTCGCAAAACGGCGAGTGTTCAAGTAATTGTCCAAAGTTGTTGCGATAGCGCTTGGGTGTTAATACCGGACTAAATGACTCGGTAATCAGAAGTCGGTTGTCTTGGTTGTCAAAGGATATTTGGTAAATCATACCGCGTGGAATGACGAGGTAGTCGCCGTATCCAAAGGGAATATTGCCCAGCATGGTGCGAAGTACGCCACTGCCTTTGTGTACAAAAATCACTTCATCGGCATCGGCGTTTTTATAAAAGTAATCGGTGAGCGATTGGCGGGGAGCTGCTAAGGCTATGTTTAGGTCGTTGTTGAAAAGCACCACCTTTCGACTGGCGAGAAAATCATCGATTGCTGGCACATCCCATCCTCTCAGCATTTGTGAGGTGATGTTTTTTGATACTGCAGCCACCGGTGTGTCGTCTACCGGATTGCTGATGGATTTGATCATGGTGGGGCGTTGCAGGTGATAGAGCAAAGAGCTCATTCCGCTAAAGCCTTCCGTGCCAAACAGTTGTTCGTAATGCAGACTACCGTCGGGCTTTTTAAATGTTGTATGTCGTTTGTGAGGTATTTTCCCCAGTGTATGATAGAATGGCATAAGATGTTGAAATTTATTAAGGTTGACAAATTTACGAATTATGTATTTGCTTTTAATGATGATGGTCATGTTTTGCCATTATCTTTGCATCCCAAATGATTAAATCGTTCAAAAAAATATGGCCTTATGCGCGTCCTTATCGTTCGCGTATTGCACTGCATGTAGGCTTAAATACCTTGGCCATACTCTTTGCATTGGTGTCAATTGGTTTGGTGGTGCCCGTATTGCAAATCATTTTTGAAAACACACCACAAGAATTATCGGAGCCTACTTGGCTTGGCGAGCGCATCAAGCATTGGTTTTACAGTCAGATACACAATCGCATCAGTGAGACTTCCCAAGGCAATGCTTTGTTTTTGGTCGTCATTTGGGTGATTGTGGCCTTCTTTTTCAAAAATATGTTTTCTTATTTGGCCATGTACGTGATTGCCCCATTGCGGAATGGCGTCACCAGAGACCTGCGCCGCGATATGCACCAGAAGGTTTTGGCGCTGCCTTTGGGTTATTTTTCCGAGCGAAAAAAGGGCGACATCATTTCACGCATGACCAATGATCTCAAAGAAGTAGAGTGGGCAGCTATGATGACGGTGGAGCTATTGTTTAAGGAGCCCATCATGATTTTGGCCTCATTGGGTGTGCTGATTTACATGAATGCACAACTGACTTTATTTGTGTTGATTATGTTGCCAGTGGTGTCGTTCATCATCACTCGGGTTGGACGTTCGTTAAAAAAATCCTCCACCTCAGCACAAGAATTTATGGGCGAGTTAATCTCGCGCATCGACGAAACGGTAGGGGGACTGCGCATACTCAAAGCGTTTAATGCAGAAAAGCACGTTCACGAAAATTTCAATCGCGCCAACGACCGCTATTTCAGAATGATGAATCGCGTATTGCGCCGCAGTGATTTGGCCAGCCCACTCAGCGAAACCCTCGGCGCCTCTATCATGGCCATTGTTATTTGGTTTGGCGGAAAAATTGTCATCAGCAGTACTTCCTTTGGACCGGAGCAGTTCATCGCGTACATATTGTTTTTCTATCAAATCATTCCACCGGCCAAGTCGCTGTCGAAAGCCAGTTTCCACCTTCAACGCGCCGATGCAGCCTCTAAGCGCATTCTTTCCGTACTTGAAGCCAAGAACCCCATTGTCGACCCAATTTCGCCCAAAGATCCACCGACGTTTGAAAGGGGAATATTGTTTGAAAACGTGTCTTTTGCTTACGGAAAGAAAAGTATTCTACACGACATTCATTTAGAAATCCCGGTGGGAAAAACGGTCGCCTTGGTTGGCTTATCGGGAAGTGGAAAAACGTCTATAGCTAACCTCATCCCTCGGTTTTACGATGTGAAAAAAGGAAAAATCACCGTCGATGGTATTGACATTCGCGATTTGAAATTACACGATTTGCGAAAAATGATGGGGATTGTGGGACAAGAAGCCATTCTGTTTAACGACACCATCCACAATAACATTGCTCTGGGTAAGCCCAATGCCAGCAGACAAGAGGTGGAAGAAGCTGCCAAGGTGGCTTTTGCACACGATTTTATCAGCGAAATGCCGGAAGGCTACGACACCAACATTGGTGATTTGGGTATGAAATTGTCTGGTGGACAGCGACAGCGCTTGTCCATAGCGCGTGCCATCGTTAAAAACCCGCCGCTGCTTATTTTGGATGAGGCCACTTCGGCTTTGGATACCGAGTCTGAGCGTTATGTTCAAGATGCTTTAGACAATTTGATGAAAGCGCGTACATCGTTGGTTATTGCACACCGCTTATCGACCGTGCGCTCAGCAGATGTAATTGTGGTATTGGACGAGGGCAGAATAGTAGAGAAAGGTACGCACGAGGCGCTCATGGCCACTGAAGGTCAATACCATCGCTTGTGTACCTTGCAGGGGATTGAATAATGGGTAGCCTTTTGCTAGATAAAGGAATAGTAAAAGTCTTACTACTATTTAATAATTCCAACAGCCTCCAAAATCTCTTTTTGAATAAGTGGATTTACCAAAATGGCCAGTATAATTGAGATGATAAGGCCAATAAAGGCATTGGTGGCGTCCTTTCTGATCAATTTGAGGATCTTCTTTAAGCTGCGCTTGGTTTTGTAGGCAGGCGCCAATTTCATGGCCAATTCTCTGCCGGCCAGTAGTCCTAAAAACACCCAAGTGGTGCTCATGGGCACTTTGCTCCAATAGTAGAAAATGAGAAGCACCAAGGCGTATACCAAATCAATAACCGTTGCGCCTTTGATTTCTTTGACATCAGATTTTTCGTTGATGATGTTTTGGATGCGCCCCCCACGGAAATAGAGCAGAAATCCTAAGCCGAAAAATATATAAGATACAAAAGCGATGAACTGCCACAGCGATAAGCTTCGGGGTAAGAAAACGGCAATATTAGCGGCGTCTTGCATCAACCAAACCGACCACAAGAGACCAGATATCATCCATTGAAAGACTCTCCATCCTGGATGGTATTTTCCTTTGACAAACTTTTTAATCTGTTTAGATAGCAAAAACCAGATGGTTATAGCAGAGATAAAGGCGATGATATAACCACTTAAACTTTTAGTGAGTACGCCAAAAATTCCAGAAGAACTGGCTGAGAATGCACTCAAAAGTAGAAATGTAGTCGATACGGGCATTCTCAGTCTTGTGAGAAACAACAGTACAAGCGGTGCAGCTACCTGTAAATACCGAAAACTCTCAGCTTGTTGGTCAAAGCCTTTGGACTGCAGTCGACCAAAAGAAACATCGCCGCCATTAACGATCCAACCAATGGTCATCACCGCAACAAAAATACCACCCAAAAACAGCCACAATGCCCACCATCTGCGGTCGGCATTAGAGCTTAAAAAGGTGCCAATGGTTTGTATGCTGTCGTTGGCAATAGCGGAGTATCCGGCAAAAGCAAACCCTACCCACATAGCGATATATGGATATGGATATAGCGCCCCTGTAATTAAAAAAAGGATAAAGAGCATGCGCAAAAACTTGCGCTCTTTAAAGAGGAACATGCGCGTTACGCGCGATCGCTTTCCAACAAACGGAGAGTCGTACTTGCGGTTGAGTGATTTTAGATCCATGTGCCTTTTTCGGGGCATTGATTTGTGACGCAAAGTAATGGAATACTTTGCACTTAAACCAAGTCAAACGAAAGATTTAATATTGAAATGAATCGGCCGATACAATGACGGTTTGAAATGATTTATATATTTGTAAATCAAATCAATAAAGCCTTAATTATCCGTTGCGTTGATTGAGTTTGGCAATATATTTCCCCAAAATATCAAATTCGACATTGATTCGGTCGCCAATTTTTAAGGTATGTAGATTGGTGTGTTCGTAGGTATAGGGAATAATGGCCACGGAAAAGCCGCTTGAATGTGAATCAACCACGGTCAAACTAATGCCATTGACGCACACAGAGCCTTTTTCCACCGTTATAAAATGGTCGTCATTTTTATGAGAAAAGCGAAAGACCCAACTGCCGTTTTCATCGCGTATGTCTTCACAAATGGCGGTAGTGTCTACATGACCTTGAACCATATGGCCGTCTAAGCGATCACCGGCGCGCAAACAACGCTCAAGGTTCACTTTATCGCCAATGCTCAAATCACCAAGATTGGATTTTTTTAGTGTTTCTTGAATGGCTGTGACCACATACTTGTCTTTTTCTGGAAAGTCAACAACTGTCAAACAAACGCCATTGTGCGCAATGCTTTGGTCGATTTTCAATTCGGAAGCGAGTTTGCTTTCAATTTCTATGTGCACGTTGGTCCCCTCTTTTTCTAGGGAAGTAACCACGCCCAAGTCTTCAATGATACCAGTGAACATATGATGTCTTTATTGTTGGACAAAGTTAACGCGTTATTGGGGATAAAGTTGATACAAATAAGAATGAAAAATTAAGAACCGGAGCTCATCGACAAAAGGGAGATGATGAAAATTTTCACAATCGGTATGCAACTAAACATTTCTTTACTCCATAGGCGCATAAGAATCATGGTTTTGAGTTGGAAAAGTGCTGCGGTTAATGGATGGTCACATAGATAAGTCGCCATTAGTGACTGGGGAGCAAACAATGTTCAATTGCAGTTCGACTTCTCCATTTGAATTCAAACGATCCCCCCAAACTCCCAAACTTACAAACCCTTAACCCTTAACTCCAACATAAACCCCATTCCTGGCTTGGTTTGAATTATGCTACTGGAAAATGGTTTGTCGATTTTTTTGCGGAGGTAGTTGATGTACACATCAATGAAGTTGGTGCCGGTATCAAAGGTGAGGTTCCAAACGTTTCGGGCAATTTCTTCTCTGCTGATAACTCGATCTTTGTTGCGAAGCATAAATTCCAATAATTGATACTCGCGTGGAGTGAGCGTTATCTCTTTGCCTTGTCGGGTAACGGATTTTGTTTGGCTGTTAAGTTCAACATCGGCAAAGGACAAGATATGTGTAGATTTTTTATCGGCTTTGTATCGTTTGAGCAGTCGTTTGATTCGAGCCAGTAGTTCGCGCATTTCAAAGGGCTTCACCAGATAATCATCGGCACCGGCGTCAAAGCCTTCTACTTTATCGTCTGTCGTACCAAGAGCGGTAAGCATAATAATAGGAAGAGATGGGCGTGTTTTTCTCAGCCACTGACAAAAAGAAATGCCATCTTCACCCGGCAACATGATATCTGTCACAACCAAATCTATAGACTCATCAGTAGCGAATTCACGCGCCATTTCTGCAGAATCAGCCGGGGTTACAGCGTATCCATTTTCATTCAGACCTCGACTTAATATATCAGATATACGGGTGTCGTCTTCAACGATGAGGATGCGGTGTTTCATGCTGGCGAAAGTAGTTATAAGTTACAATAAATAA
>JAIUMB010000046.1 GCA_022565745.1 Cryomorphaceae bacterium
AGAACAATGGTGCATGGCTTTCTGAAAGGGTTCTGTCTTACTCATAATTTTCGCAACCACCGGACGTTTAAACCAGCTTCTTTTAGGCATTAAAATTGATTGGCACCACATGTAAAATCATGGCTCACCAAGCCTTAGTTTTGCACGCAGAAAAACCCGCTTTCGCCATCATGTCAAACGCGCTGATTTCTCAAAACACATACAGCAGTTTAGAAACTGCACTTGTTTTGCACCTGGATATGGGCCTTATGACTTCCACTCAAAAACACTTTACGACCAAATGAACGTCAAAAAATTCTTCCGCTGGCTGGCCATTGCTGCCCTTGTTTTTATTGTTGCCATAGGTGTGGCCATTTTGTGGGCGTTTAGCAACAAAGACGTGTTGGTGGAAAAAGCACTGGCCGGTATCAATGAGTCGTTTCAAGGCGAACTGGTGGTGGAAAAGACGCTGCTAAAACCCTTCGCGACGTTTCCGTACATGTCAGTGGATTTGAAAAATGCGCGCTACTACAACAGCAAAGACCGCAGCGGTGATGCCATTTACCGAATACATGACCTCTATGTGGGTTTTGACCTCTTCCAGTTGATGAGAGGAGAGTTTGAAATAAAGAAAATTCACTTATCGGGTGGGTATATTCACTTGGAAAGGGACACCGCAGGTGTGATCAACCTTTTGGCCTCTAAAAATTTACTGGATGAATCTCAAGACACCACGTCTGGTGCCTGGAATCTTAGTCTGCCTTCTTTCCGCATCGATGATGTGTTTTTTGTATTTGACGACAAAATGACGGCGCGAGAGTATGACTTCAACTTGGAGACCACGTACATCAAATTTAAGGGCGACAAAAAGGGTTTAAACATCGACCTGACTTCCAATATGGTTTTTGATATGCTGGAAAATGGCGATACGACGTTTTTTCACAACAAACAACTTTCGCTGAACTGGGTCATGAACTACGATGTGGCGGGTGAAAAAATCGTGTTGTCGCCCAGTAAACTAGGCATTGGTAGCGCTTCTTTTTCGGTGGAAGGCAGTGTCGATTTGGCCAATGAAGCCTATCTCGACATCAGACTGAAAGGCGATAAACCAGACTTTGCGCTGTTTACGGCTTTTGCGCCACCGGAAATAGAACAGGCACTAAGTGTGTATCAAAATGCGGGGCGCATCTATTTTGATGGTCTCATACAGGGACGTTCTGCCAATGGGCGCCGCCCCAGGGTTACGGTGGATTTTGGCTGCGAAAATGTATTCTTTAGAAACAAACAAATCGACAGAAGAATCAGTGATTTGCAGTTTCAAGGACATTACACCAACGGAGAAGACCGATCGTTGGAAACCTCGGTGTTAGAGCTGAGAAATTTTCAGGCATTTCCCGAGGAAGGGGAATTTAAAGGCAGCGTGTTCATCCGAAATTTCAAGGATCCATTTGTGAAAATCAACCTACACGCCGACTTGGATTTGGAATTCATTGCTCAGTTTTTTCAAATTGAAGGCTTGCGACAAATTCGTGGAAAGGTATTGCTCGACATGGATCTTGACGAATTGGTAGACATGCAACTCGGCGCGGAAAATCTGGCCCAGTTGAAAGAAGGCGTCGATTCTGAATTGCGCATCGTCAACTTAGAATTTGCCTTGCCCGACTACCCGCACCGTTTCAAAACAATGAACGGCTATGCATTTATGCGCAATGGGCGTCTGGTACTGGAAAACCTCAATTTTAACCTCGACGAATCCGACTATGTGTTCAGCGGAAGCATCAGTGACTTCCCGGCCATTTTTCACCGCTTCAACAAGTCTGTCGACTGGACGTTTAACAGCAAAATCGACAAAATGGACTTGGCGCGTTTGCTGCCCGATGCCGATAGCGCAATGGATGAAGTGATTGAGGCCTTTGCCTTAAACATGAGCGGTCGGTCTAAAGCAAAAGAGTTGTTTGAATTCGAAGATTTGCCTCGAGGAACCTACAACATCGACCACTTTTATGCGCGCTTAAACCACTTTCCACATGCCTTTCACGACTTTGCCGCAACCATTGAAGTGGGCGACAACGACATCAGCATACGCGAGTTTAAAGGCGAAATTGACCAAAGCGATTTTCTCTTTACGGGCGTGTTTAACAACTATAAAAAATGGTTTGCAGAAAACCCTCAAGGCGATTCTGAACTGCACTTCCATTTGCAGTCAAACAAACTGCGCTTTAACGACTTACTCACCTTTAAAGGCGAAAACCATTTGCCGGATGACTACCGCGAAGAGCAAATTGACCAACTCAATGTCAAAGGGCACTTAGACCTTCATTTCTTGGATGGTTTTCAGTCGGCCGACCTGCACATCGACAAATTCTACGGCAAAATGCAGATTCACCCGCTTAAGCTCGAGCAATTCAAAGGCCGCATTCACTTTGAAGACGAGCATGTGACCATTGAAAACTTCAGTGGGAAAATGGGCGAAAGTGACTTCAACCTCAGTTTGAATTACTTTATAGGCGAAGAGATGGACAAGCAGACAACCAAAAACAAACTGGTACTCAACAGCAAAGTCCTTGACCTCGATGCGCTGATGGGGTATGAAGGACCGGAAGCCGAAGTCGATCACGAAGAGGCGTTTAACCTATTTGATGTGCCTTTTACGGATATGGACATCAGCGTACGCATAGGGAGAATGAATTACCACCGCTACTGGCTGGAAAACGTCCACACCGAATTGCGCATACAAGCAAATCACTTCATCTATGTCGATACCCTTTCACTGGAATTGGCCGGAGGTGATATGCGCATGAAGGGCTATTTCAACGGATCAAATCCCGAAAAGATTTACTTCCACAGCAATATTTTGGCCCATCAGCTCGACATCGACAAGCTGATGTTTAAGTTTGACCACTTCGGCCAAGACGAGTTGATCAACGAAAAGGTACACGGTAAAATCACCGGCAGCATTGAGAGTACATTTCGCATGCACCCAGATTTAACCCCCATCATAGAGGAGAGCGAGGCTCATATGGAGCTGATGATGACCGATGGTCGTTTGGATGATTTTGCGCCAATGTTGGCCCTAGAAGATTACTTTAAAGACAAAAACCTCCGCCGGGTGCGTTTTGACACCCTTCACAACGTCATGGACTTGAAAAATGGCAACTTGAGCTTCCCCAACATGACCATCAACTCTACACTTGGATTTATGCAAATTTCCGGTACACAGAGCGTAGACATGAACATGCATTACTTTGTACGCGTGCCGTTAAAACTGGTCACCAAAGTAGGCTGGCAATCTCTTGTGGGGCGGTCCCGCGACATCGACCCCGAGCAAGACGATGAGATTGTAAAGATGGACCCCAATCGACGCACGCGCTTTCTCAACTTGCAGATTACGGGGAATCCGGATGATTATAAGGTGGGGTTGGGTAAGGATAAATAGTGTCTGTCTATAAAGTCCAATAGCTTCGTTACGCTCAGTCCAAAATTTAGTCATTTACTCATGTAAACTCCTAAATTTTATACTTTCGCAAGCCTCGCTCTTGAACTTTCTAAAGCAGCCACTTTGACTTTACGGATAAGCACTAAATATCCCTTGGACTATATTGGTTTTTAATTCTAATTTACAATATTTTATAATCGTTAAAACGTCTATAAAACATCACCTGGTAAAACAGCCTGTAAAGGTGATTTTTTATAGCCCTTTACATTTCGTGTTACAATCGCATGAATACGACCATGGGAATAAGCCGCCATACTTTGCATGGCGTCTTCTTTATCGGCCATAGGAGAAAAGAGTGCTTCTTTTATGTTGGGTTTGGTTACGGGAATCACTTCGAGGAAATTCAGTAAAGCCAAACTTTTTAGAACTGCTTGTTCAGAACCGGCTACTTTTTTCAAAAAATAGAACATATTGGCAAAGATGATGGGCGTCACATAGCCGTTAATCTCACCTCGTTCACATAAGGTAAATAGTTTGGCCGCGTCATCGCTATAATCAGATCGATCTAAGAGCAGGTCTAAAATGACATCTGTATCAATCAATACATCTATTCTTTTCCCCATTTTTCTGATCTGTATTCTTCTATAATAGATTTGTAATCGCCGTCAAAATCTTTAGGTAACTTTATGCTCCCTCTTAGCGCAGCAATGGTTTGACTAATGGCTACGCCTTCATCTTCCTTGCCTGGCTTGCCCTTACTTTTAACCACCAAAGATTTCAAATACCCTTCTATCAATACACTCAGGCTCAGCCCTCTTCTAGCTGCTGCTTCTTTAGCTTTGGCGATGAGCTGCTCGTTCATGCTCAATGTGAGTTTTGTATTCATAGCATACTAATTACACGTACAAATATACAAAAAAAAATACGTAATTGAACATTCACACCTCTAAGCGAAGGCGCATGACTTACAAAACAGATGGTTTGCTCCATTAAAACCATCTATTTGTCTTCAGACGGTATATGGTTATCGGATGGCAAATTAGGTATAGATAACCCTTGATCTGGAAACTGCTCACTCACCACCGCCGAAGCGTGGAAGTACCCCAACGCTACTCTACCTTCACCGCCTTGTTCTTGTACATTGCCTCTAATGGGTGCCGGTGGAGGATCAAACAATCCGCCAGGGTTTAACTGCTGCACCAGTACTTGCAGATATTCACGGTACCTTCTGCTTAAAGATGAAAAGGTAAGCACCACTTCATCGCCCTCTTCAATAACTTGGTTGATAACGGGACGAAACTGAAAGCTATTGAGGTCATCGATGTTGTTGGCAAAGAGGAAGTCCTGAAAAAATGCACTGTCGTTTAACGTGCGGCGAATGCGGTAAAAGGTGTTTTCCGGAAAGACAAACCCCGGGGTAACTCTAAAGTTGAGATAGTCGCCCCGCGGCAGTGGTGGTGTAGAGATAAACGTGGTATAAATGGAATCTATGGAAAAGATGGGGCGCATACGCTCGGGCAAGCTTTCCCAGTTACCGGATTGAAAAGCCTCCCCTTCCGGTATGTCGATTTGAATGACATAGGTTCGCCCTATTTCTCCAGTTTTTGTTCCGAGATATAGACCTGGTAAGCTGTCGCTTTCAGTGAGTACATCAAAGGTTTCTCCGTCTTCCAACACGCGAATAATTGCATTACTAATCCTTGGTGTAGGTGCAGGGTCAAAATAAGGCGCAGTGGTTGTAAGATTTACCCTTGCAGGTGTTTGATCGGTAATTCCGCCGTCAACCACCAGTTGGCGTGGCCCCTCTTCCAGCTCCACATCGATGGGGTCTTCACAGGCAATAAAAGCGGTAAGCGCCAGAAACAGCGCGACATGCAAGGTCTTTAATCGGCCGTTAAATTGAAATGATGTTTTCATGGCTAAAATTTAAAGTTGTAAGTCACCGATGGAATGATGGTGCCAAAAATGGCCAAGCGAATGGCTTGGTTGACCTGCGGGTTTTGCGGGTCGTTTTGAAAAAATACCGAAAACGGGTTGCGTCGTGCATAGACGTTAAACAAGCCAAAGGACCAAGAGGATTCCCAGCGCTTGTTTTTGCCTTCGCTCGGGTTGTAATTGGCCGATAAATCCAGTCGGTGGAAATCGGGAATGCGGTTGGAATTCCTCAAGGTGTTCACCGGCGCAATCAAGCCACCTTCCACCTCAGCTCTGCCAACGGGAAACGTCACCGGCCGACCGGTTTGGTAAATAAAGCTACCTCCTATGTCCCATTTTTTGGTCAATTGGTAAGAAACCACTACCGACAAATCATGCAGACGATCCCAGTTGGATGGATACCATTGTCCCTGACTAATGCTGGTAAACGGGTCGTCGCCACGAACAATAATTTCTGCTCTCGACAGGGTATAACCAATCCAACCCTGTAGTTTGCCACGTTGTTTTCGCAGCAAAACCTCCAGGCCATAAGCGCGTCCTTCACCGTTGAGTAGCGATGTTTCTATATTGTCGTTGGTAAACAAATCGGCGCCATCGCGGTAGTCGATGATGTCGTTGAAATATTTATAGAACAACTCCACAGAAAACTCCCAAACGTTGTCGTTAAAATTGCGGAAATAGCCACCGGCTACCTGATTGGCCGTGGCGGGATTGATGTACTTACCTGCCGGTCGCCAAATATCTACCGGTGTAGGTGAAGTGGTATTAGACACCAACTGGATATACTGACGGGTGCGGTTGTAACTCGCCTTTATCGAATTGTTGTCGTTGATGGCGTAATTGACATTAAACCTCGGTTCAAAACCTTCCAATCCATCGTAGGCGGCAATTACTTCACCCCTTTCAAAGTCTCTTGTGCCAATTACATTATCGTCGGTGGGAATACCGTCATACAACTGCATGGTTCTCGCCCCAAGATTGTAAAACGCACTGTAACGCAAACCGTATTGAAACGTCAGGTTGGCGTTTACTTTCTGCTCGGCACTGACGAATAAGGCCGGTTCTAAACCATATTCGCTTTGGAGTTGTGTTTCAAAAATCGACGTACCATCGTTAAACCTGGATCGGCCCGGACTGATGTCATAATACGTAACGTCATACCCAAAATCGAGTTTGTAATCGGAACTGGCAAACCAAGTGATTTTTTGATCGAATTTATAATTTCTCAGTCGGGAATCTAAGCTAAAGCCAAAACCGCTTTCCCCGGGATTTTCGACGTCACCGGAGCCAATGGTATAGTCGTAGTCGCTATACACAGCCGTCACATTGCTAAACAAGCGGTTGTTGATGGTCCAGTTCCACCGCAGCGTAGCCGTGGCATTTCCCCAGTTGAAATTGACGAAATCGCGAATACCAAGGGCATCGCGGCCAAAGTAGCCCGAAAGGTAAATGCGGTGGTCTTTGTTGATCCGGTAATTGATTTTGGTATTAAAATCGTAGAAATAGAGAATGCTCGAGTTCAAATCTTCATTGGAAGACAAACTGGTAAACACGTCGCCATAGGAGCGACGGCCGGAAACCAAAAACGACATTTTATCTTTGATAATTGGTCCTTCAAAAGTGGCGCGACTCGACAAAATCCCCAGTCCGCCTTGTCCAGAAAACCGCTTGCTGTTGCCTTCGCGCTGTCTAACATCCAAAACCGATGACAATCTACCACCATAGCTTGCCGGGATACCGCCTTTGTATAGTTTAAACGACTGCACCGCATCGGCGTTAAACACCGAGAAAAATCCAAAAAGATGCGAGGAATTAAACACCGGGGCTCCATCGAGGAGAATGAGGTTTTGGTCGACATTACCTCCACGAACATTAAAGCCATTGGCACCTTCTCCAACGGTTGATACCCCCGGCAGCAATGTTAGGGTACGAATAACATCCACCTCTCCTAAAAGCTGTGGGACTTTCTCTATTTCTTTGGTCGTTACTTCGGTTACACTCATCTCCACACTTTTCACATTGGCATCCACACCTCTTGTGGTTACATCGATAGCGTCAAGTGCTTGTCCTGCTTCCACCAATGACACGTCAATGACTTGATCTTTATTGAGATTTAGTTTCTTACGCTGCACTTCATAACCTAAATACTGATAAACAATGGTGTATTGTCCTGCATCAAGTCTAAGAGAATAAAACCCGTATGTATTGGTCGAGGTGCCCACTTGTGTACCTTCGGCAAATATGTTGACACCGACCAACGACTCGCCATTTTGCGCATCGGTGACTTCTCCACTTACCGTGAATTTTTGTGAAAAAACCAAGAAAGGCATTGCGATAAACGCGCACAAATAGTAGGAATATTTACGCATAGGTATATGTGTGTGAATAGGTGGGCAAATTTATACGTTTATGACCCGCGGAAACGATAAATGTTTTGCGCGTTTCCGTTAAAAAAACCATAAAGGATTATATCTTTGTCAAAGAACTTTGTATGCGGATTGGACTTACCCTTACAGTCAAGCCTTTGATGTATCTTTGGCAAAATTCAACTTATATATATGTCTAATAACAAATCCAAAAAAAACTGGCAAGAGCCCATAGAAAACGTATTATCTAAAGAAGAGGGTCGCCCTTTAAATTACAAACAAATAGCCTCAAAGCTGGGAATAAAAGACAGGATGCTGCGCAACGAAATCGCTGCAACCTTAGAAAAAATGCTCAAAAACAAGATCTTGGAAAGTCCGGCCAATGGACGTTACCGATTACCAGGAAAAGAAAAGTACGTCATAGGCACGGTGGACATGACCTCCACTGGGGCGGCATATGTCAATTTGGAAGACGAAGATCAAGAGCGCGACATTTTTATTTCACCAAAGCACAAGGGTCAAGCACTTCACGGCGACCGTGTTAAAGTGCTGCTCTACGCCAAGCGCAAAAATGCCAAGCCCGCAGGTGAAATTGTTGAGGTTTTGGAGCGAAGCAAAAACGAATTTGTTGGCATCATAGACATCAAGAAAAACTTTGCCTTTTTTATTGCCGACAGTCGAAAAATGCACACCGACATTTACGTAGACAAGGAGCATTTAAACGGCGCATCAGACGGCGACAAAGTAGTGGTAAGGCTCACCGATTGGCCGGAAAAAGCCAGCAGTCCCTTCGGAGTGGTCTCCAAAGTACTTGGTCGTCCGGGAGAACACCAGGCTGAGATTCATGCCATACTTGCGGAATATGAGTTACCCTATGAATTCCCACCAGAAATAGACGAAGAGGCCAATGCCATACCCGAGGCCATTACGGAGGCCGAAATCAAAAAGCGCAGAGATATGCGCGGCATCACCACCTTTACCATTGACCCCGCCGATGCCAAAGACTTTGACGATGCTTTGTCTATAAAAATGTTGGACAATGGCCGCTACGAAGTAGGTGTGCACATTGCCGATGTGGCCCATTACGTCAGAACGGGCACGGAGCTCGACAACGAAGCTTATGAGCGTGGCACTTCGGTGTATCTGGTAGATAGAGTGGTGCCGATGTTGCCCGAACGCTTGTCTAACTTCCTCTGCTCTTTGCGTCCCAATGAAGACAAACTCGCCTTTAGTGTTATCTTTAATATAGACGACAACGGCAAGATTTACGACATCTGGTTTGGCCGAACCATCATTCACTCCGACCACCGCTTTGCCTACGAAGACGCACAGAAGTGTATTGAAACAGGTGAAGGCACGTTGGCTAAAGAGGTCAATATTCTGAACGATATCGCTAAAAAAATGCGTGCTCAGCGCATGAAAGACGGCGCCATTGCCTTTGACCGCTTGGAAATGAAATTCCACATCGACGACAAAGGCAATCCAACTGGTGTTTACGTCAAAGAATCGAAAGAAGCCAACCACCTGATTGAGGAGTTCATGCTTATGGCCAACCGCAGTGTTGCCAAATACGTGGGTGCCAAAAAAGACGGCAAGCCCTCCAACAACCTCATGGTGTATCGCATCCACGACGACCCGGATCCGGAGAAATTGGAAGAACTTTCCAACTTCGTCAAGCGCTTTGGTTATCAAGTGGCCACCAGCGGTACCAAAAAGATATCCCAAAGCCTAAACGCCATGCTCAACGAAGTCAAGGGCAAACCGGAGGCCAATATGATTGAAACCCTGTCCATTCGCTCGATGGCAAAAGCCGTTTACAGCACCAAAAACATCGGCCACTACGGATTGGGATTCCCATACTACGCCCACTTTACCTCCCCCATTCGCCGTTACCCTGACTTGATGGTACACCGCATTTTGGCCGAGTACCTCAACGGCAAAACCCATAAGTCGAGCAGCGAATGGGAAGACAAGTGTAAGCACTGTTCAAACAGAGAATTACTGGCCACCAAAGCAGAGCGCGACTCCATCAAGTACATGCAGGTTAAATTCTTGGAAGACAAGAAAGACCAAGAGTTTTTCGGCACCATTACCGGCGTTACCGAATGGGGCGTGTTTGTGGAGTTGGAAGACAATAAATGCGAGGGCATGATCCGCATCAGAGATTTTAAAGACGACTATTACCTTTACGACGAGACCAACTACGCCATCGTTGGAGAGCGAAAGGGAAAGGTTTATCAGTTGGGCGACCGCGTCTGCGTGATGGTGAAAAACACCGATCTAGACAAGAAGCAAATAGATTTCACGTTGATCCGTAATCAGGAGTAATTTAGGCATTTATTTTTTTATATTTTTAACAAATTAATGCTTACTTTTGGGATAAAAAAGAAATGCAGTCAGCACTCAAGGCCTTGCTACATTTTATTTATCCAGACATTTGCGTGCAATGTGAACGCCCGTTGGTATCCAGTGAAAAATACCTCTGCGTATATTGTGAGGAGGATTTGCCGCGCACGCGCTTTCGCTCCATGCAGTCTAACCCAGTTACAGACATTTTCTACGGACGAGTGCCATTGCTTTATGCCGATGCCTTTTGCTACTTTAAAAAGAACAGCGCCGTTCAGCGACTCATGCACCAACTAAAATACAAACACCAACCAGGAGTTGGATTGTATCTTGGGCGTTATATGGGATTTCAGCTCCTCACCCGACCTTGGCATGAATTGCCCGATTACCTTATACCCGTGCCCATTCACGAAAAAAAACGCTTGGTGCGCGGCTATAACCAAGCCGAAGAAATTGCCCGAGGCATTCATATGGTATGCGAAACACCTCTTACCTATAATGTATTGCAAAGACAAAGCAACACCGGATCACAAACCAAACTCAGTCGCTGGGATAGATGGAAAAATGTGGAAACGGGATTTCAGGCGCAATTCATCGATAAGTTACCACCCTGCGCGCACGTACTTTTGGTCGACGACGTGATTACTACCGGGGCCACGCTGGAAGCCTGTGCTGGTGTACTACTCAATCATCGTCCAGACTTACGAATCAGTATTATGTCGGCTGCTATCGCCAGTGAGTAATCCTTTTGTGAGAAGTACATTTGTGTCAAAATTTGCATACATGTATCCTCTTTCCGTGGTAACGGCGGGTTACCGGAATCTTTTTCACTGGAAAAACCACTTAGGTCTGCAAGCGGCTCCACCTCAACCAGTAAGCGGCAAATCACCTAAGTGCTTGGTGGTTGGCTGGGATGCAGCCGATTGGCAGTACATCCAACCGCTGTTGGCCGCCGGCAAACTCCCCGCTCTGCAATCGCTTATAGAACGCGGGGCACACGGACAACTGGCCAGTATGCGTCCCATGTTAAGTCCTATGCTTTGGACCACCATAGCCACCGGTAAACGCCCATTTGCACACGGCGTACATGGGTTTACCGAAGTCAATGAAAAAGGCGAAACCCAGGCGATTAGTGGTCAATCTAGAACTGCAGCGGCTTTTTGGGACATTTTCAATCATCACAACCTCCGCACACAGGTCGTAGGCTGGTGGCCTTCTCACCCAGCTGAACCCATCGATGGTCAAATGGTTTCCAATCTATTTCATCATGGAGAGAAACCTGCCGAGGGGTTTGTTTACCCGAAAAATTTGGAAGCAGACTTGTTGCAATGTCGCATTGCACCTGAATGGATTCCGCACGAATGGGTCTCGATGTTTTTAAACAATCCTGGTCACCCGGCGGAAGATGCCAAGACCCGCTCTGTGATGCACATCCTATCCCGTGCCTTGTCGGTACAAATGGCCGCCACCTATCTGCTTCACCGCCACGAAACCGATGTACATGCAGTGTATTTTGACGCACTGGATCATTTTTGTCACCTCGGCACCAGAGAGCATCAAGACGAACCTGGAATTGTTGAGGCCGCCTACCGTGTTCATGATCTTATGCTCGAAGGTATTTTACATTACTGCGACGACACGACCAATATCGTGTTACTCAGTGACCACGGATTTCAGCACAAAGAAACCATGCGCGTGCAATTGCCAGAAGACCCTCTCACTCCGGAACTCGACCATCGCTTTTACGGAGTTTTGGTTACTGCCGGTCCGGGATTTATCCCACGAAAACCCATTTACGGCGCCGGTATTGCCGACATTGCCCCTACCCTCTTACAGCTGTTTTCCATTCCAACGGCCAAAGACATGCACGGCAGGGTTCTTCACGAGCATCTGCGGAATCCATCAGAAACAGCACCCGTAGATAGCTACGACCACCTTCGAAAGCGTCAAAAGGCCTGGCAAATTTCCGGAGACTACCTCGCCCATCTTGAGGCGCTGGGATATTTGGACCGCAGCAATGAAAACCAAAACGAGGAAAACAAAGTAAACCTTGCGCGGAGTTATATGGACGGACTACTGCCTCAGCAAGCACTGGAAACTCTACGACCACTCATCAACGATAGAACACCACTGTCGACGCGTATGACCTTTCTCCAGGCCGCATTGCAAAGTGGTGAATTGGATACCGCTAAAAATCAGTTGGCCTACTTTCCGGATAATTGGCACCCGGTATTCAACGCCATGTTGGCCGCCATCGAAGGTCGTCCAAGAGCCGTTCACTCTGCACTCAAACAGCTGCCCGAAAACAAAAACCTATCTGGCAACTGGCTGACATTAATTGGCAACTTGTGGTTGAGCATTGGTGACAGCCATAAAGCGCTGAGATACTTTGTCGCCGCGCTCGACAAAAACCCCGATGCTGCCGATGCTGCATTTGGTCGCGCACGCGCATTGGCCGCCGAGGAAAAATGGGAAGACGCCTTGGAGGTTGCATTAGATTTGGTAGAAAAACAGCACTTTGCACCCAATGTGCACGAACTGATTGGCAAACTACTACTTAAGCTCAAACAAGCGGAACAGGCCTATATCGCCTTAAAGATGAGCGCACAGCAGCAACCCAAAAACGCAGAACTGCGGGCGTTTATTCGCCATCATTTTCAAGAAAACAACACAGAAGGAAAACCAGTGGTGGTCGTTAGTGGCCTCCCCCGCAGTGGCACATCACTGATGATGCAGCTGCTCAAATCAATGGGCATCGACATCCACAGCGACGACCAACGCCTGGCCGATGAACACAATCCCAGTGGCTACTACGAATACGCGCCAGTTAAGCGTCTGCATGTCGACAACCATTTCCTAGACGATCTTGGGGGAAAAGCCATTAAAATTACCAGTCCGCAACTCCCCAACCTCTCTCCTGGCGTTACCTACAAAGTCATTCTAATGCAGCGTCCTATTGAAGATGTGGCCCTTAGTCAGCTTCGCATGCGCCATGCTGAATCTGTACCCTTTGACCTTTACCAATCACTGGAAGACACCTCTACAAAAGCCTTGGCATTTCTCGAAAACAACCAGCACTGGGCGCCTTACATCGCTGTTGATTTCAATAAACTCTTACATCGTCCAAAACCAGTCATGCAAGCCATTTGCAAATTTTTGGGAATTGAATATGGTGATGAATGGAAAGATGTGATAAAACGGAAAGCGTAGCGATCAATAAACATAGGTCGCACTTTAAACTAAGGCTACGAAAAACACCCATGTCTTCTGAAATAAAAAAGCTGAATTTTTTTATTTTTTAAAAAAGCATTCACACTATATTTGCATTCAAATTTGGACATTTAAATGCTTTTGTTTGACGATAAAACCTTTAATAATGTACACCAAACTTAAAGCCCTAATAACCATCTGTTTTTTGACAAGCACCTCTTTGCTGTACGCTCAATATGGCTACGGACCAGTTGAAGAAAGAGCCTGCGCAACAATTGGCATACTTAAAGGCGGCGGAGGTTTGGTAGGTGCAGATTTTGAATTTCTGTTAACCGACAGATTAGGGCTTCAACTTGGGGTAGGATTGATTTCTTATGGAGCAGGCCTTAACTATCATTTTAAACCGTCCATTAGAAGTTCATTTTTATCGCTTCAATATTGGAATCAGGGCACAGGTGATGCGTTTATCCAAAACATCGTCGGCCCCAATTATGTGTACCGAGGAAATAAATGGTTTACGGCCCAAATTGGCTTAGGCAGAATAATAGAAACCGGCCCCATTTTCCCAAAAGACATTGACGTTCCTCCACTTATACTGACTTATGCCATTGGCGTATATCTACCTTTTTAACAACAACAATTTTTAATGATGTCAAAATCCTTAATCGTACTCGCATTGCTGCTTTTATCTACAAGTTTTGCCTTTTCTCAAACTGAAACTGTAGGAGATTCCATAACCATGGAAAGCGTTTTTGGTAGTCCAGAGTTTTACATTGACGGAAAAAAAATCACATTAACCCGAGCCATAAAAATCATGAAGCCCAACCCCATGGCTTATGATCAAATGCGAACGGCGCGTAAAAGACGTAATTTATCCAATGCGCTGGGGATTACAGGTGGGTTTATTTTTGGTTGGCAGGTTGGCGCTGCATTAGGTGGCGGTGAGCCAAACTGGGTTATAGGTAGTATAGGTGCTGGATTAATGGTCGCCTCTTTTCCCATTAACTCCAGTTACAAGAGAAAAGCAAAAGAAGGCATTGACACATACAACAGCGGACTTCGAAGCAGTTCCTTTTGGGAAAGAAGTGAAATCAACATATCCTTTGCCGGCAATGGTATTGGCCTGATCATGCGTTTTTAACTCCCCAGAACAATTCATCATAAATGATTGTCTTATTTTCAAACACAAGATGCATTTATGTCACCGGAGGTAGTAAACAGAATCATTGAAATGGCATGGGAAGACCGTACGCCATTTGAAGCCATTGAATTTCAATTTGGTGTATCAGAAAGTGAAGTCATTGACATCATGCGCCGAGAAATGAAGCCATCATCTTTTCGTATGTGGCGAGCACGCGTCAGCGGCAGAAAAACTAAGCATCGTTCATTAAGAGGGTTTGTAGCCGGGAGGCATAAGTCGAAGAATCAAAAGCTTTAGTCGGGGTTGTGCGGGGTGGCAGTATATGCACGTTCGTTTTTTATTGGCCGGTAGATTGGTACAGTCTGAGGTCGGGAGTCGGGGGTCTGGTTTTACGGATGGTAATGCTACGCACGCATGGAGTACTGCGTACGCATGGGTTGCTGTCGCAAGCATGGGGTACTGCGTACGCATGGTTTACGAATGTATATAAAGGCCAAATATTGGTCTTTACATGCAT
>JAIUMB010000047.1 GCA_022565745.1 Cryomorphaceae bacterium
GCCTGACTCAGTTTCGATGAAGTTTCTTTATGTTGATTTTCAAGTTCAGAAAACTTCTTTTTTGAAACACAAGAGGCTGAGGTGAGTAGGGTGACAAGTGATAAAACAACTAGTCGTGTCATAAAAAAGGATTGTTTAATTTACGGTAGGTTACTCTAAACGGGTGTGCGTTTAGATAATTACCGTCCATTTTTTGGTTATTCAATGGCACACCCCATATTGTTGCGCGAAATTAGATAAAGTTTTTGATTTAATAATCTACAAAAACTTGCAAATTATTAAATCTTATCTAAAATTTTACTCGCTTGCGTTTGCCAAACTTCTTTTTCGCAGGCTTATGTGCATTAGATTTTTTAGCTGATCTATGCCCATAGTCTTCATCTCGAATTTCCACCACTACCGGGCGGTCACCATAAAATGAACCTTCAGAACTCTTAACGAGTTTTTGAGCCAATGATTCTTTGACTTCGACAAACGAATAACTCTTTCTCATGCTGAGATAAGTAAAATCGCTAACGTTAAGATTCGCCATTTCCGCAAGATGTTGTTTGAGGTCTCTTTCCGTTATTCTGTCGAATTTACCTAGGTTGACAAACAGTTTTTTGATTCCCTTTGGCGTCTTACTTCTAGGACCATCCTCAGTGTTAAGCGTTTGTTCATTTTTGTAGTAACCAATGAGCTTTGACATTTCGTTGGTCATAATTTTGCCAAGTAGTTCGCGCACGTCCCAGTTTGCCAAGTCTCCAGACATGGTATTGAGCATATTGGCAACTTCCGGGTGAATTTCTGTTTCTTTTAGCGAGTGAAGGGTTTGCATCATTTTGGCTTGAACGATGTCAACCGGTTCGGGAATGATATACTCACTCCACTTGGTGCCAGCAGCTTTTTCAAAAGCTCTCAGTTTAGAGCTGTCTCTACCGGCGAGAAGCGCAATAGATTCACCACTTTTACCGGCACGAGCAGTTCTTCCACTTCTGTGCGTGTAGCTTTCTGGTTCGTCTGGAAGGTGATAGTGAATGACATGGCTGATGTCGTCTACATCAATACCTCGTGCCGCAACATCGGTAGCGATGAGCATATTAATGTTCTTGCTGCGAAAGCGCTTCATTACAAGTTCACGCTGCGCCTGTGAAAGGTCACCGTGAATGGCATCGGCCTTATAGCCATCTTTAATGAGTTTTTCTGCGATATCGTTGGTGTCTCTGCGGGTACGACAAAATACGATGGCATACAATTCAGGATTGGCGTCAATGATACGTCTCAACACACGGTATTTGTCTTGCTGACGAACGGTGGTGTAGGTATGGTTGATGTTAACATTAGAGGTCTGCGCACCAGCACCTTTTATTTCTAAAGGATTTTCCATGTAACGCTTGGCAATTCGAGCCACTTCGTTTGGCATGGTTGCAGAAAACAACCAAGTGGTTTTGGAGGCAGGTGTTTCTTCTAAAATACGATCTAACTCGTCTTTAAAGCCCATATTGAGCATTTCATCAGCCTCATCGAGGATGGCAAAACGCACATCTTGGATTTTTACCGCACCTCGATTGATGAGGTCAACCATGCGGCCAGGAGTAGCAACGATGATCTGTGTGCCTTTTTTGAGCTGTGATATTTGTGTACTGATGTTGGCGCCACCATATACTGGTGTTATGCGTACGTGATCGCTAAATTGCGCAAAGTTTTCCAAATCACGGGTGATTTGTAAGCAAAGTTCACGGGTTGGACAAAGGATAATGCCTTGTACTGATTTGATGTTTGCATCTATTCTGGATACCAATGGTAGACCAAAGGCTGCAGTTTTTCCGGTACCTGTTTGTGCCAATGCAATGATATCACTGTCAGTGGTTAACATGGTAGGGATGGCGCGTTGTTGTATAGAGGTAGGTTCGTTAAACCCAAGTGCTTCTACGGCACGAACGACATTGTTGGGTAGGCCCAACGTTGAGAATGATTCCATTTTATCTAGGAATTAGCGGTTAATTAAAAAGCGTTCGTCAAAGTGAATGAGGGGAACTTTTTAATCTAACGTACCGCTAACGACTAAGAGATGTACGTGCACCAAAAAACTCAACTCATGCATTCCAAACGAAGTGCGTTTGAACTGGCGGCAAAGGTATAGTAAAAAAACTAGAAATGAGTAATTTATATTTCATCCCAATAAACGGGATTATTTACTCCAATGGTCTTGGCGTTCCTTTTTCGGTCGAATAGTTGATTTTAAGCGCATTGGCTTTGCGTAACTCCAACTTCACATCAGATACGATACCCATTTTTACACCGCGATCAGCCTTGATGGAGAACTGCATTAGTGGGCGTTCGGATTCGCTTTTTTCTTCTTTTTCGGCGATGGCAAACTGTTGGATGTCGTCCAAACGTGCAAATTGATCGTTCAACTGAACACGTGGTTCACGTCCAAATTGGGCTTGGTACATCTGTTTAGGTGCTCCAACATAGATATAAGAAACCAAAGAGCGTTTTTCGAGCTTCTTAACTTCGGTAGCGCGTGGTTTTTTATTTTCCAACTTGAGCTCAACTTCTCGCATAACGGTTGTTACCATAAAGAAGAACAAGAGCATAAACACGATGTCCGGAAGCGAAGCGGTCGAAATGCCCGGACCTTTACCACCTGTATTTTTCTTAAATTTTGACATCTTATAGCTTTAAAGGTTCAGCTTCTGAAATATTGAGCGGATACAACTTGGAAATTTCTTTGGCATCGTCGTCAGAGAGTAAATCGTAATTTCTGCCAAAGCGCAATCGGGATTCGCGATTTCGCAATTCACGGTATGCTGCTGTCAACTCGTTTTGTACTGCGATGTACATTTCGTAAGAGGTGCCACGGTCGTTTTGCAAAGAAATGACATGCTTTTCCGGGTTCTCAGACATGCTTTTGTCGCGTGCCCCTTGACAGTAATCGCAGTCACCTTTGTAATTATTGTCGATAAAATCTACAGCCTTTTGACGAAGGTCTCGAAGCTCCATATAATCCTCATTGACCAAAATCTCATCGTTGGCATTTACCAGAACCTGCAAAATGTTTTGCTTTTTAACTGGTGGGGGTGGGGCTTGCTGTTCGTCGTAAGGAGGAAGTTTTCGCGCAATACCCGAATCCACATCCATGGTCGTGGTAACGAGGAAAAAAATCAAAAGCAGGAAGGCAATATCGGCCATTGACCCTGCATTAATTTCCGGAGATTCTCTTCTGGCCATAGTGTTATTTTATCGCTTTGCTGATTTCAGCATATAATATTGACACAATTGCAATCCCTGCCGTTATTAAAAATGTAACCAATCCGGCATTAACCAATTTTGATTTGGTTTCTGTGATGCCCATTTCTGCTTTATATTGAAGGTAATCTGCTCCAGATGAAGCAGAATAACTAATAAAGAAAATGAGCAACATCAAGACGACACCAATGATGGTGTTTTGAGATTGTTTGAAATTGGTTGCCACCTTGACGGCAGCAAACCCGATGATGACGGCCACACTAATGATTATCATTATGTAGGTAAGAACAATGGCCGGTCCTGCTAAGCTCTCAATCATAAGATTATTTTTTGTGTTCTACCAACAAATCGATCAAAGCAATTGACGCATTCTCCATAGAGTTGGTGATGTTGTCAATTTTAGCTACGATATAGTTGTAGAAAATTTGCAAAATGATGGCTACGATCAAACCGAATACGGTGGTCAATAGTGCCACTTTAATACCACCAGCTACAAGAGATGGTGAAATGTCACCAGCAGCTTCAATGGCGTCAAACGCACCAATCATACCAATTACTGTACCCATGAAACCAAGCATCGGAGCCAAGGCGATAAATAGGCTGATCCACGACACCCCTCTCTCGAGCTGCCCCATGAGAACACTACCGTATGAAATGATGGATTTTTCAACCACATCAATACCACCATCGGCGCGATCCAAGCCTTGGTAGAAAATGCTGGCCACAGGACCACGAGTGTTTTTACAAACCTCTTTGGCTTGCTCAACACCGCCACTTTTCAATGCCTCATCGACCTTTTTGATGAGTTTGTTGTTGTTGGTTGTCGCTAAGTTTAAGTAAATAATGCGCTCGATACAGATGGCCAAACCAAGGATGAGGACAAGTAAAACAATACCCATAAACTCAGGTCCACCTTCAATAAACTTTTGCTTGATGATTTGGTGAATGGTTTGACGATCTGAAGTCTTTGTCTCTTCGTCTTGCTCAGTTAGAGGCATTTCAGCCACTTCTTCTTCTAAGGCAGACTCCTCATCAGCCAACGTGTCATTTTCAGCCATTTCAACGGCTTCTTCGTTGGTTACTTCATCGGCTTCTTGAGCAAATGCTACGGTGCTCATCGAGAGCATTGCAGTTAAAGTGAAAATAGAAAACACCTTTTTCATCATGATGTGTGTTGGTTAAAATTATTTGGGTGTTACAATCATTAATAAATTGTTGCGGAGAGAGAGGGATTCGAACCCTCGATACCCTTTTGGGGTATACACACTTTCCAGGCGTGCTCCTTCGACCACTCGGACACCTCTCCTTTCATCAATTATCAAGTTGCAAATGTAATACCTGCGTTAAACGCTGGCAAATATATTGTTTTTTGTAACCTACTCAAAAAAACTTACGCGATTATTCGCTCTTTTCACGGAATTTCATTCAACCTTAACATTGGCACTACGACAGTTCGCCGCATAAATTGGTCTGCATCCAGTGTCTGAAGGCTTTGGTTTTATCTTCATCGCCAAGTAGGTACATCATTTTGGTGATGGCGGCTTCTCTGGTTAAATCCTTTCCCGAAATCACCCCCAAATCTTGCAACCATCGCCCAGCTTCATATAAATCTTGTCGAACACGGCCTGATGTGCATTGTGATATATTGACCACCGGACGCTGAAAATGGTTAATCATTTTATCAATAGAGTGTTCTAATTCCGTGTCTTTCGGGGCATTTCCTGAACCGTAGGTAATCAACAAAAGCCCTTCTACTTCTCCACCTTTAATCAATTGATGTAGCAGGTGATGTGATTGTCCGGGAAATAGGGTATAAGCAATGATGTTGGGATTGAGCTGTGTCTGTATGGGCTCTGCTGTGTTTGCGGCGGGGAGCAGGTGCTCGTAATTGAATTGGACATCTACGCCTATGTCTGCCAGTGGAGGGTAGTTTGGGGAAATAAAGGCGTTAAATTGTTGCGACGAGTGCTTTAAAACGCGATTACCACGTAGCAGCTGATATTCAAAATAAACACATACTTCTTTAATGACAGGCTCGCCATTGGGGTACTGACTGGCTGCAATTTCAATGGCGGTGATGATGTTTTCCCTGGCATCGCTGCGTAAAATACCAATGGGCAGTTGCGATCCGGTCATGATGATGGGCTTGTTGAAACCCCGCATGATAAAGCTTAAGGCCGAGGCTGTATAGGCCATCGTGTCTGATCCGTGTAATATCACAAATCCGTCGTAGCGCTCTTTGTTGTCCTGAAGAATATTGGCCAGTAATATCCAGTGTGAAGGTCCCATATTTGCTGAATCTACCGGGTCGGGGAAGCTAGTGGTATCGATATTGGCGTCCAATAAACGAAGATCGGGTATCTGCTTGAGTAAGGCGTCGAAGTTAAATGCACTCAACGATTGATTCTCTTTGTTTTGAACCATGCCAATCGTTCCACCTGTATATATAAGGAGTATGTTAGCCATGACGAAATAGGTTTTGCGCGTTGGTCGTTGTCAAAGACATAATATCCTTTAAATCCATCTCCCATAAATCGGATAGGCGTTGTCCGATTATCGGAATGTAAGCAGGTTCGTTGCGCTTGCCGCGGTAGGGTACCGGCGCAAGGTAAGGGGCGTCGGTTTCTACGATTACGCGTGACTTATCTACATGTGGTAATACCTTATCCATGCCGCCATTTTTAAAGGTAGAAACGCCACCAATTCCAAGATACATGCCACGTGAAGTGATCCATTTGGCCTGTTCTACTGTACCGGTAAAACAATGAAATACGCCTTTGACTTCCGGATATTGTTCAACCACAGCAAATGTTTCGTCGAAAGCGTCTCTGACGTGAATCACTATCGGTAAGTCCTCCGTAAGTGCCCACTCAATTTGCCGGTGAAATGCCGCTTCTTGCAAAGGCAATGTGGATTTGTCCCAGAACAAATCAATGCCAATTTCCCCGACGGCAATGAAAGATGATTTATTGGCTTCGTAAACGGATTGGATGTGATTGAGTTCTTCTTCCCAGTTGCTCTTTACCGAACACGGGTGTAAACCTGCCATGGGATAGAGTTTGTTTGGATGGCGTTGACAAAGCCGAAGCATGTCTTCCAAAGTGTTTTGGTCGACATTGGGGAGATACATCTTCTGGACATTAGCCTTTAATGCACGACCAATGACGGATTCAACATCATCGGTAAATTCTGGTAGGTATATATGGGTATGGGTGTCTATCCAACTCATTGTTGTTTGCTTGGCTTTTTGTGCCCGCAAACTTAGGGGCAAACGCCCAATAAACCATTCTTGATGTGCTAGAAATTTACCTGTGCTTGGATACGCAGCAATCGCCCTCTTTGTCGGTTCATCGGCAACATGGCGTCCTCAAATGTGCGGTCGGAGAAGGTGTACATCACCACCAGTTCAAAATTGCGATGGGGCTGCCATTCTACGCCAATTTCCTGCTCGTCTACTATGTGACGACGGGCATCAAGCTCGTGCTTCTTACCGCCGTTGTACTGATGCCAGCGCACAAATGGAATGAATAGTCCATATTTTTTGTGCTCTACATAATAATGGGCCTGCATAAAACCGCCATTGAGGGGCTGACTTTCAATGCTGTTGGTCTCAGGGTTGTATTCCGGCCCCACGCCGACGTTGTATTCCATCACCATTCCAAAAGGTTGTGGATAGAGTACAAATGTTGCCGCAGCTCTGTTTTCGGTGAATTCACGACGACCGGGATTGAGTTGGGGAGATGTGCGGTTGACCACAAACTTACCGTGATAAGCTTGAAGTGAGGTCTCTATCATTTGACCATTGTTGAATTTAAAAGGGTAAGTGGCGCGGGCAACGAGATGTGGCGACTCGTTGCGTTCCATTTGGTTGGCGGTGTGACCGTTGTATACGCCCAATCCAAACACGCCGTAATCGCCTGAACCTTTTAAATTGCTGGCCACCAAATCTGCAAAGCGCTTGCGAATCTCTACAGGTGCCCAGTAAAAAAACACCCCAAGGTCACGCTCATTGGCCACAGCACTATTCATACCGTCGTTACGGTCGAGTGGAATTCGGTTTTGACTCGATTGCAGGTTTTCAAAACCAAAAGGCACCTTGCTCTGACCGATACGCAAGCGGTAGGTTTTGGATTCGTTGAGTGCCAGATCAAAATAGGCATCGCGAATTTGCGCCACATTACCACTTCCACCTATCGTAGATGCAAAGTCCGGTTGTATGTATACAAAAACGCGCGGGTGAACATTTCCAAAAAAAATCAAACGAATACGGCGAAAGGAAAAACCACCATTGCGCCCCCATGAACGATCACATTGTTCACACATTAAGTCGGGATTCGTTTCAAACAAACGATTGTAGCGAACTTGGGTGTAACCACGAATTGATAATTTCTCAAACCAATTAAAATGGTCGAAGTTGATGCTCGTTAAGCTGTCGGCTCCACCCTCAGAGGCGCGGGTTCCTTTGGGGGGCTCCGAGGCCTGACAAACCAAGGCGTTGAACGATAAAAACAATACGATGATACCTTTCCAATGTTTCTTTAACATTACAAAAATGTTATTATTTTGTTATGCCGCGAAAGTCCAAAGTTTAAAACGTTCCAATGTTACCAAATTGTTATGCGTTTGTTATACGATTGTAACCCATTGATCACGAAATGTTTTGTATTTTTGTATGCATATGAGAGTCTATTGGTCGCTTCTTTTTACTGTTTTAATTTACAACGTGTCGCTTGCACAGCTCGACAACCGTGCGCTGGGCTATTTCAATGCCGACGCGGGTAAAAGCACTGTGTTGTTGACTTGGGAATTAAATGCTGGATTTATTTGTCAAGGCATTACCATAGAGCGCAGAGAAGACGATGCGTCTGAGTTTAAAGTAGTGGGTGTGATAAAGGGCTTGTGTGGCAGTCCAAGTAAGCCCATTGCCTACGATTTTACGGATTCTACCGTCGTGCCTGGAAGGGTATATCACTTTCGATTAATCCTGGGTTCAGAAGGGTTTACCATGTCGCGTACAGTCAGAGCGCTGTCAGATAATCCATCATCCATACACGTTTTTCCCAACCCCAGCAGTGATCTATTTAACATACAGTTGCGTCAAGTTGCAGAGTCTGCTGTCCGGGTGTCCCTAGTAAACATGCAAGGTGTGGTTGTCTTTAGACAAGAACAGCTGCCGGGTAAGCAATTGTATCAAATAGATTTGCCACAACTGCCAACAGGAAATTACACCTTGTTAGTAGATGTTGGTGGAAAGCGGATGGTGAAGCGTGTGAAGATTATATAGCAGCGGACTCGATCAATAGTGTTTTCTGAAGTAAAGAGGTTTAGGAGAGTATGGTCACCAAACCTTTTCATACGCCAAGTGTTTATTGATTTGAGTTTACTTTGAAACACCACCCCATGACAATTACCGAAAACACCATCGTTGAGCTTTCTTATACCCTGCGCAACAGTGACCAAGTCATCATTGAGCAAATGACCGTACAGTGGCCTCTGAAATTTTATTTTGGCAGTGGCGCCATGTTGCCAGCCTTTGAGAATCATCTTCGTGGGTTGGAGCAGGGAAGTCACTTTGCATTTACCATTCCTGCAAAAGACGCCTACGGTAATATCGATGCCGCCATGATAGAAGAGGTGCCGCTAAACCAGCTGCCCGATTCCGAGGATTTCCCCAATCGCATTTATGAGCGTGGCGACCATTTGCAATTTAGTAAAGGCAGCGAAACCCGAGTTGGAAGAGTGGTGGAGGTGATGGATAACGCCATCACCATTGATTTCAACCATAGTTTGGCCGGAGAAGACTTGCACTTTACCGGAAGAATCATCCATGTACGCCTACCCCGAGCCGACGAAGCTGTGGAGAAACGATACATCGAGCCAAACGGCATCCGCAGCGACTCCCGCATTCGTCCGTCGTAGCAATTGCCATTCATTTTCTGTGCATTTCTTTGTGTGGATGTTACATCCGCTGACTCAACTATATTTGCAGGTAAATGAAACCCACGTGAGAAGGGTTTTCTCTCACAGGAGAATTAATAAAAGTGGGTTCCATTAGTCCTTTGAAAAACCGTTTTTGCACTAATGAAACCTACACGACAAACGATGTTTGACACACAGGAGAATGATCAACGTGTAGGTTCCATACGACCGCTAATAAACAATTTTGAACGGATGAAATACATGCTTACATTTACTACAGTTTTGCTCTCTGTGATGGGATGGTCAACCAATACCCATAATTTTCACGCCCAGTTGCAATACCTTGAATCTGATGTTACCATCAACGATTCTCTCTTACGAATGGCCTTTTTCAACCGCATAGAAAGCTATACAGAAGCGGAGGCCGTAATGGCCCGTACCCGGCCATATATTCATCCCGACACCGCCTTTTCTTATTATTTTATTTCCGCGCAAACCGCCACCGGATTGATGGCACACGACTCGGCCGTGGTGCGATACCAGCGCGCGTTTGAAATAGACTCCACGCGCAATCTGGTGAAGCAAAAACTCGCCATTGCCCTGGCCAACAACAACGACATCCCAGCAGCCATAAGCATGTTTCGCCGAATCATTGATGATGACTCCCTCGCCTCAACCGAGCGATTGTGGATGGCCAAGTTGTACGTCAGGCAAGACATGGTTGATAGCGCTATTGCCGTGCTCCAAGACCGACCAGCGCTGTTGCAAAACCATTTTAAAATCCAGCACGCCGAAGCCCGACTGATGCACAAACACGGTTTTTATGGCAAGAGAACCGTAGATTTGTATGCTTCACTTGTCAAGCGCAAGCCTGAGGACAGAGAACTGCTTATGGAATACGCCAAAACGATGGCCAGGTACAATCCCACCGAGCTGCTAGAAAAATCCGATTGGTTATACCAGCAACATGCATCGGCCGACATGGCCTTTATAATCGCCGACGTCCATCGCTTTTTTGAGAAATACGAGGGCGCCATTTATTACTACGACAAAGCCATCGAGCACGCCATCAATAGCAAGATTGACCAGTTCTATGGCAACGCCGCTTACGTCTTTGAGCAAATAAACAAGCCTCAACAAGCCATTGCCTACTACGAAAAAGCCATGAGTTATAATCCCGAAGACGGCTTTTATGCCTATTATGCTGCCCTTCTGTACGACCAGCTAGGCAACCATCAAAAGGCCCAAACCCACTTTCGCACCTTTCTCAGCAGTCCCGCCGCCAAAGAAAACCAGCAATTTGTAGAATTTTCTAACGACCGATTGACCCTATACAAGCAAGCAGAGTTCATGAAACGCGGCCGATGAAGCTTTATAGCCTTCACAGGTAGCCATTATACTGAAGACGACTCTACGGACATTCTACGAATTTTAAAAGACATCGAATACGGGAAAATGTTAACCACTAAAAACAAACATGTCCTGCAAAATCAAAAATGACAGATTTTTTAGAGAGAGTTTGGTTTATAGAGCGAAAAAATAACTTTAATCTTTGGACGCTCCGGCGGAGCTAATGGGGCGTTTCTTTAAATCTCTATCCCAGAGATAATGCGGGGCAATTATTTGAGTCGTGCCTACGGCATTATTAACCCTCAACTTTCTTATTCAACACATCCGTTTTTAAAAAATCCCCCCGCAAGTGCGGCTGCCATTGGAAATCCGGTAAGACTTCAACGTCAAACAACTCCGCAGCATCGCTTTGCAATAGGAACTCGGTGAAGTCATCCTCCAAAGCTTTGAGGTAATCAAGTTCTTCGGGTGAGAGTTTGCGCTGCACAGCTAAGGCGCCCAAACTGTCAATTTCGGATGGTTTCACACCAGGCTTCATACCAACTCTAAAGGTGCGTCCATCGTCGATGCGCTGGACGATATAGATGCCGCCCGGATTATCGTCTACGTAAAAGGTATTGAACTGATACCTCCCGCCGGTAAGGTAAATGGCCACGTCAGTCAAACAAGGCGAAGGGGCACTCACTACCCGGAGATTGGTCCGGTCAATGGCTTCGTTGGGATACATTTGCTTCATCACTTGTTCCATCGCCAAGGCACCCACTACCAATCCATCGCAGAGGTGGCCGTGAAACAACGCCATATCGTCAATGGTCACTTGCTGCTCGTGCATGCGGTAGCCTTTGGAGAAATCGGTATCGGTGACGTTGAAAAGCACCCGCGGCTCGAGTGAGCAAGCGGTGATTAATAAGACGATTACCAAAGTAAGTGATTTGTTATAACGCTTTGCCTTTGATAAGAATGCGATTATCTGTCTCATATGATTTTGAAGAACATATTGATATAGTACAATCCCGTAAGTAAAAACACCACTCCAGCCACAATGCGCATCACTTTTTCCACTTTGGTGATGGCGCGGAAATAGAGTCCGAGTTTTTCCAAACTAAAGGCCACCACAAAGGCAAAGAGAATGACGGGCAATCCGGTGCCCAACGAAAACAGCATGGGAAGAGCCAATCCGGCTTCCGAACTGATGGTCATGGGGATGAGCATGGCGAAAAACAAAGCGCCGCTGTAGGGACAAAAGGCGAGAGCAAACAAAGCGCCCAGTAAAAACGCGCCCAGCAATCCCTTGTCTTTGAACTTATCGGAGAGTTTATCGGCAAAACCACCGCCTTTGAGAAAGCCCAGTTTGATCACGTCGAGCATGATTAAACCTAGAATGACCAGTACAAATCCCAGGTACTTTTCGCCGTTGGCTTGAAAGACTTTGGCCACCTGAAATTTACTGGCACCAAAGTAAATGACTGCACCAATCGCGGTATAGGTAAGCATGCGCCCCAGTGTATAGAGCGCGCCACTCAGCAGTACCATATTGCGTTTACTGATGGTCTTGGCGATGTAGGCCGTGGCGGTGATGTTGGTGGCCAGCGGACAAGGTGCAATGGCCGTGAGCAGACCCAGCGCAAAAGCCGCCAGCATGGGTGTGTCGCGATTTTGCGCTAAGTCTTGAAGCCAGTCTAGCATGTCTTACTGCCCTTTAAATTCCGCGATGTGGTTGCCCAATTCCGCCATAAAAGCGTCCTCGTCTTTGGCCTTCATAAAGGCAAATTCGGTCAGGTTTTTCTTGGCGCCAGTTTCGATGTCGTGCAGGAAAAGAGCGGTACCTGTAGCTTCGAAAGCCTCGGCAAATTCTTCATTGGCCGGGTCGTCCACGTTGACCAAACGGAAGGGAACATCCGACTGATTTTTAAGCGTTTCCTGGGTGTTGTGCTCGATCTTGTTGCAGGTCATGCAGCGATGCTCGGAGTGGAACTGAATGACTTCGATATTACCGGAGCGAGTTGCTTCAGCGGTAACCGTTTCTGTATTCGTTTCTGAGGTGTTGCCAGATTGACAAGCAAATGAGGCCGCAATGATGGCAACACTCGCAATGATGGGTTTTAGCATGTTAGATTTCATAATGGATGGGTTTTAGGTTAAAAATAAATGCGTTATACGCAAAAAAGGCTACAAGATGAGGTTAAATAAATATCCGGAAATGATAATAAATACGGTGATTGTTACAAAGAATATCATCAGCAGTTTAAACGTCATCACCTTTTTAAGCAAGGTACCCTCGGGAATTGACAAGCCCACCGTAGCCATCATAAAGGCGATGGCGGTACCGAGGGGAATGCCTTTGGCTACAAATACCTGAATCACCGGCACAATGGCGGCCACATTGGCGTACATGGGTACGGCCAAAACAACCGCGAGGGGAACGCTCCACCACTTGTCTTTCGAGAGGTGTTGTTCGAAAAAGTCCTCCGGCACATAACCGTACATGGCCGCACCGATGCCGATACCGATGATCACGTAGAGCAGCACACCGCGAACAATCCCCCAGGCCTCACGGGTAATTTCCGGCAAGCGTTCAACTAAGGTGCGTTTTTCTTCTTCGAAACTTGCCGCATTGGTTTTATTGGCAATGATCTCCTTTACCCAGTCGGTGAGGAGGTGTTCCAGTTTTAATTTACCCAAAAACCACCCACCGAAGGTGCCCAGCAGAATGCCCGATGTGGCGTAGATTAAGGTCGCTTTGAGTCCAAAAATGCCAAGGAACATCGCGATGGCAATTTGGTTGACCAGTGGCGATGTAATCAAAAACGATAGCGTAACCCCCAAAGGGATTCCGCCTTGCACAAATCCGATGAACAGCGGCACCGAAGAGCAGGAGCAAAACGGTGTGATGGATCCAAAGAGGGAGGCGAAAAAGTATTCCAGTCCGTAGAGCTTTTTCCGCTGCAGGTAATCACGCAATCGCTCCACCGGGAAGTAGGCATTGACAATGCCCATGATGAAGACAATCACGAATAGTAATATCAGAATCTTCAGCGTGTCATAGACGAAGAAATTGAGCGAAGTGCCCAGTTTACTTTCCTCAGACAGTTGAAAAACCCCGTAAATCAGCCAGTCGGCGAAGTAGTGAATCCAGTCGAACATACCTTAGCCCAGTAGCGCTTTAATTTCGCTTACATCCGGCACGCGCCCTTTGATTTTAATGACCTCATCCACCACTAATGCGGGTGTGGACATCACATTGTATGTCATAATTTCGGTGATATCTTCCACCTTGATCACGTTTGCCTGTGCGCCGCTTTCTTCGATGGCTTTAAGTACGTTGTTGTAAGTGCTTTTGCATTTGGCACAGCCCGTGCCGAGGATTTTGATGGTTGTCATTGTGGTGTGATTTGATTAAAGGATAATTTAAACCTGAAGCGTTTTATTGAACATTTGCCTAGCAATTTCCCAATTTTCCCGGTTGATGCAGTACTTCACATTGGGCGGGGTAATGCTGCCCTGAATCAGTCCGGCTTCCTTGAGTGCTTTAAGGTGTTGCGACAGTGTGGATTTCGCCACCGGAAGGATCTCCGCCATATCGCCGTGAAAGCAGCACGCCTGTGAATTTAGCAATTCCAGTATAGCAATGCGCACCGGGTGCCCCATAGCCTTGGCGAATCGCGCCGTGTCTTGATGGGTTTGAGTAATGGTGAAAGTTTCTGTTTCCATGTCGTGTTCGTTGTTCGCAAAACTTCGAACGCCAAGAAAAACCACCAACTAAATTAGGTTAATGTGTGGTTTGTCACATAGCGGTTTATTGAAAGAGTGATTCGGAGCTAATGTTCAGAAACCACAAAAAAATGGAAATCTGCGCGAAAGGTGTTTATTTTGTTCCCGGTAAGGTATAAAAATAATGGTTTTTGATATTTTGCATCTGAACAGGTATAATTAACTTGTCTCTAAAGTCATAAAGGCTGAACTAGAAAGTACGAGAGCAAGGCTTGCGGCCGCAATATCTATTTGATTTATAGACAGACATTTTTTTGACAGGCCACTAAGGATTATTGTCGAATATATGAAAAACAAAAAATGTTTTGAAAAGAAAGCAATTCATGTGTATATTTGTTTTGAATTGAGATCAAAAATATGGAAAAACTGTTTCAATACCAAAACAATTTATTGAAATCGATTAACAAGGACTTTCAGCGATACCTGTGTGATAAAGTCCATTGGAGTGAGCGATTTGTCGGAATTAAAGGTCTAAGAGGTGTCGGCAAGACCACGCTACTGCTTCAGCATTTAAAGTACAAACTCAATCCGTCTGAAAAGCACTTGTATGTATCTTTAGATCACCCGTATTTCTACAACCATTTACTTTATGATTTAGCCCTAGAATTTAGTCAGCAAGGTGGAAAAACCCTTTTGGTTGATGA
>JAIUMB010000048.1 GCA_022565745.1 Cryomorphaceae bacterium
ACGATACCATTGTAGTGTTTCGTGAATCCCCGCAATTAAGTGGAAATTTTGATTCCATAGGATTTTCAACCGAAGGCTTTTATATTGATACGGGTTTGGTAAATGGTGAAGAGTACTGTTATTATCTACTCACACTGGGTTATTTCGACGCCAGTGGTTTGCCTGAAGGATTAGAAAACAGATCGCAAATAGCATGTGGAATAGCGTTAGACACAGCAAAACCATGTCCACCATTGGTGTTTAACGACTTTAAATGCCCTGACCCAGAGCTGCTGTTTACTTTTGATTTTAATGAAAATCCGGATTGTCCCGATCATGAGTTGATTGGCTTTAACATCTATTACAAGAAAAAGAAAAGCGACGTGTATTCAGAATCGCCAACCTTTAGTGGAATTCGCGATATGTTTGCAACAGGCTTTCAAAAACCTTTCAGTGGTTGTTATAGAGTTACTGTTGTTAAAGTTAATCCAATAGATCCTATGCAAATACCGCGGGAGAGCGACTTTTCTGAGGAGTTTTGCATCCCCGCTTGTCCAGACATCGAGTTTCCCAATGTGTTTTCACCCAATGGCGATGGCGATAACGATTTTTTTAGACCTGTACCTACACCACGAGACATTAACCGCGTTGACATTCAGATTTTTAATCGTTGGGGTAATTTGATGTATAAAAATGAAACAACAGAACAGTTCATAGAAGAAGGGTGGGACGGCAACGATATGAGAAATGGACGTCCAGCTGCAGAAGGAACTTATTTTTATGTTGCTCGTGTTGTATATCGCGGATTAGAGCCTCAAGAAGAGATGCAATTTAGTGGACATATTTCTTTATTTAGATAAAGGCGCTACCTTCGCCGAGAAATATGAATACGGCAAAAAAACTTTTGGGTCAAACAGCAATATATGGACTATCCAGTATTTTGGGCAGGTTCTCTTATTTTTTGCTAACGCCACTTCATACTAAGTTTTTACCAGAGGAATTATACGGTACCAACGCCTATATTTACGCTGCAATTGGAATTCTTACCGTTGTATTAACCTTTGGACTCGAAACTGCTTTTTTTCGACACGCCTCCAAGTCAGATGCAGATTCCAATAAGCTGTTTTCTGTTGCCCAAGGGTTCTTATTAGCAACTACACTTCTTTTTGTCTTACTGGTTCTTGTTTTCCGCCACAGCATTTTATCATGGATGGGATATGTTGACCAGCCACAGTATTTGTATATGGCCCTAGGGATACTCTCAGGTGAGTTAATGGTAGCCGTTCCTTTTGCCAAATTGCGATTGGATATGCGCGCTTTAAAATTTGCGTTTATTAGACTAACGGGAATTGGGATAAACATTCTCGCCAACCTGTACTTTTTCTTTTTAGCCCCAATGCTCCATAACAATGGCATTAGTGTACCCTTTTTTACGGGAGAGCACAATGTGGAAATGATATTCATCGCCAACCTTTTGTCCTCTATTTGGTTGGTGCTCATGTTTATTCCAGCACACAAAAAGGCTACTTTTTCAGTCACACAGATTAAACCATTGCTTTTGTATGGCTTTCCACTGATGTTGGCCGGCTTAGCCGGTATAACTAATGAGCTCATTGACCGTATGATTATTCGCCATGTTCTAGGCGATTTCGACAATGGTGTATATGCCGCTGTAATTAAACTGGCCATGTTTATGACGCTAGCCATACAAGCCTATCGATATGCCATAGAGCCATTTATTTTTTCTCGTTCCGAAAGCAAAAATGCAAATGCACAATATGCTCGAATATTTGATGTGTTGGTGTTGTTTCTAGTCGTTGCCATGACAGGCATTGCTGCCGGATTAGACGTCATCAAATATTTTATAGATGCAAAATACCACCACGCCATTTACATTTTACCTTACTTGCTGGTATCACAATTGATTTTCGGGTTAATTATGCATGTAGCCCTTTGGTATAAATTGTCGGATTCAACCAGGTTTGGGATGTACCTGTCCTTTATTGGAGCCGCGATTACCATCACTTTAAATCTTCTGTTACTTTCAAGAATTGGCATCCTTGGCGCTGCTTTGGCCAATTTAGGTTCACATTTGGTTATGCTGGCCTTATCGCTGTACTGGGGACAGCGGAGGTATTTTGTTCCTTACCGCTTTTTTGTCAATGGGGTTATCATAATCCTTGCGGTATTTGTTACCTTTGCTTTTTGCTTAATAGATATGCACATGACGATTAAATTAATCGTTTGGTTAATTTTTGTATCGGCATTGGCTTATCGAGAAAAAAATCTACTAAAACGCATTATTTCAAATGGATAACAATGTGATTCGCATCATTAATAAATCCGCGAACCCCATGCCGGTATATCAAACCGTGCATTCGGCCGGTATGGATTTATGTGCCTGGTTACCGGATGGCGATATTGTCATTAAACCTAGAGAATGGAAACTCATTCCGACGGGCTTGCATTTGGCTTTACCTGAAGGGTTTGAAGCGCAAGTAAGACCGCGCTCAGGTTTGGCTTTAAAAAAGGGGGTAACTGTACTTAACGCACCCGGCACCATTGATGCAGACTATAGAGGAGATGTTGGCGTTATCCTGATAAATCACAGCCAAGTTGACTTTACGGTTCAAAGTGGTGACAGAATTGCACAGATGGTTGTCGCAAAATATGAGCGCGTAAAATGGCATCAGGTTGATGAACTTGATGAAACGAATAGAGGTGAAGGTGGGTTTGGACATACAGGATCTTAAAACCAATAAACACCATTCAATAACAAATACAACTAAGAAATCTACGCATGAAAATTATTGTTCCTATGGCCGGCAGAGGCTCTCGATTAAGACCACACACGTTAACGGTACCAAAGCCACTAACGCCCATTGCGGGTAAACCTGTGGTTCAGAGGTTGGTTGAAGATATTGCCCGTGTAAGCAACGAAAACGTAGAAGATATTGCCTTTATTATTGGAGATTTTGGAAAAGAAGTGGAGAACGAACTATTGTCCATTGCCAAATCTCTCGGCGCAAAGGGACATATTTTCTATCAAGATACCCCATTGGGCACAGCGCATGCCATCTATTGCGCAAAAGATGTTCTCAATGGACCTGTGGTTGTTGCATTTGCCGACACCTTATTTCGTGCCGACTTCACCCTAGACACAACAGCCGACGGGGTTATTTGGACCAAAGAAGTCGAAGACCCTAGTGCTTTTGGTGTGGTGAAAATGGATGCCAATGGCGTTATTACAGACTTTGTGGAAAAGCCCCAGACTTTTGTCTCCAACGAAGCCATCATAGGCATTTATTTTTTCAAAGATGGTGAAAATTTGCGCAGTGAAATTCAGTATTTGTTGGATAACAACATTACCCATAAAGGGGAATACTCCATTACTGATGCGCTTGAAAACATGAAAAACAAAGGACAAAAGTTCAAAACAGGTGTCGTAAAAGAATGGATGGACTGCGGTAATAAAGCAGTGGTTCTTGAAACCAATCAAATGATATTGGGATTTGTCCAAAACAAGGAAACTCTAATTCACCCATCTTTAAAGCAACACAATTCAAAGATCATTGAGCCTTGCTTTATAGGTGAAAATGTTCGGCTTAATAATTGCACAGTAGGTCCTTATGTCTCTATTGGTAGCAACTCAGAACTCAATGAAGTGATTGTTGATCACAGCATGATAATGAGCAATAGCGTTGTTCAGCACATTAGCTTGACAGAATCAATGATTGGAAATAATGCACACGTAGACGGTAGGTGGAATCGTTTAAGTGTTGGCGACTTCACACAAATGGAATATGAATCAAAAGGGTAAATACTTTTTTTTAGCTTTCTTTCTTTCTATAACAACCTTTGTCTTTGCACAGGAGCCACCTGTTGCTATGGTAGACTCAAATAGAGACGGAAGAGAAGACAGCAAGCGCTTATTGTTTGAAGACCGTTTATTTGATGCTTTTACAGCAAGAGCAACAGAAAACCCTCAGAAGCAAATTAAAAAGCTACGCGAGGCGTTGGAAATATTCGACGACGAAGCCATCGTTCATTATGAGCTGTCAAAGGTTTTATCTGAAGAAGGTGAACTCGATGAGGCTTTGCATCATGCATTTAAAGCGGTAGAGTTTGATCCGACGAATGTTTGGATGTTGCGCCATTTTTCTACCATGTTGCGTATGAATGAAATGTGGGAGGATCGCATTGTTATATTGGAAGAACTCAAGCGAATAGACGATAATGACCTCGAGTACGATTTAAAAATAAGCGAATCTCAAGCCGCTTTAGGAGCGTACAAAAAAGCCATTAAAACACTTAATCAAATTGAAAAATCATACGGCGTTATTCCTGATTTAGCGGAACGAAAAAAAAATATATGGTTGGCAGCCAATAAGCCTAAGAAAGCTGAAAGAGAGTTGAAAAAACTGGTGAAAGCTTATCCGGATGTTCCTCAGTTTTGGGGCGTTTTGGCCAACTTTTATCGCGCCAACAACAAGCCGGATAAAGCCATAAGTGCCTTTGAAACGCTCTTGGAGTACGAACCAGACGACTCTAGAGCACACTTTAATTTGGCAGAAATGCATCGCCAGAATAACAACATTGATGCTTTTATGTTCCACTTGCGCGAGGGAATGAGGAGTCCAGATGTGGAAGAGGATGTTAGGCTTGACGTCATTATGTCTACCATCAATGCCTCGTTACGAGCTCCTGAACTTCGTTCCAATATAGAGGACATGTTGACTTATGCTGAAAAATTTCACCCCAATTCTCCTAAAGTACATGCACTCCGAGGCGACTACTTTATCTCGGTTCAAGATATCGAAAACGGATTGAAATCATATAAGCGGGCGCTTGAATTGGAAGGTGGTAGAAAAAAAGAAATATATCAGCAAGTGTTGCGCATTCACTTAGAAAAAATGGACTTTGAAGCGTTGGCTCAGTACGGCAAAGAGGCGGTGACTTATTATCCCAATCAAAATCAATTTCACTATTTCGCGGGGATTGGATTAATGGAAACGAGCCAAGACAGTATGGCATCGGTGATTTTACAAGAAGGTTTAGACATCACTTATGGCAACCCTGAACTAAAAAATGAATTTCATCGACTGCTGGGAGAGACCAATCACCGCGCAGGTTTTCATGAAGCAAGTGACCAACATTTCGATGCTTATCTCAAGAATAACCCGAAGGATGCCTTAACCTTAAACAATTATGCCTATTATCTTTCTGTGAGAGGCGAGAAGTTAGACAAAGCTTTGGAAATGACGGTTAAAAGCAATAACATCTCGGTAAACAATCCCGTTTATTTGGATACCTGGGCATGGGTTCTTTATAAAATGGGAGAGTTTAAAGAAGCAAGGAATATTTTAGAGCGCGTTGTTGACCTTGGAGGTGCTGATGACCCAGAGGTTAGAGAGCACTTTGGTGATATTCTACACGCCCTTGGAGAAAAAGATAAAGCAGTAGTCGAGTGGAAAAAAGCCATCGAATTGGGGGGGGATAAAGATGAACTTCAGAAAAAAATTGATCAAAAATGAGGATGCCTAGCATGCTGATTCCAACAAATCGTTTAATTCACCTAATACTTGTATTGGTTGGTGTAATGGTATTTTCTACTGCTTGTAAATCAAAAAAGAAAGCGGTTGATGCATCCCTGCCAGCCGAGATGGTAGATGTTCTTCCAGCCATAAATCAAGCCAATGTTCCCGTTAATATCGTTCAAGCAAGGGGTAAAGGAAAAGTAAAGGGACTGGGAATCGGTCAAGGGTTTAAAATAGATCTCAGGCACAGAAGCGACAGTGTCATTTGGGTTGACGTCAGTGCAAATTTACTCGGCATTAAAGTGGCTCGACTCATGGTTACGCCAGACAGCGTACACTTTTACAATAAACTCGATAAAACATATTTAACAGGCTCTGTTGCCGATTTGCAAAAGTTGGTTGACGGACCGGTTGGGTTTAGCGATTTACAGGCAATGATTACTGGCAGACCGATGGAATTACCCAATAACATCAGGCAAATGGCTAAAGATGAAGGCGCATGGGTGTTTGTGAAAAACAGCACGGAGCGAATTATCACAATGTGGTTTGATGCAGATAGCCACGCATTAATCCAACAAAGTGTTAATTATCCAAAAGAAAAACAAGCACTTTCGGCAACCTATAGAAATACCACATCAACCATTCCAGAAGTATTGATTTTTTCAACGGTTCTAAACGGTCAAGATGTTGAGTTGGAAATCTCTTTTGATCAAATAGATAATCAATCAGCTGTGTCATACCCATTTAACATACCACGTGGATACAAGTCTCTATAAGTCGGTTTATTCGCTTTTATTTATTGTTTTAACTCTTGGTGTTTTTGGTCAATCCAAAGAAAAGCTTCAAGAGCAAAAAACGCGCTTGGAAGATGAGATAAAGTTGGCTAATGTCATATTAAGAGAAATGCGTGACGACAGAAAAGAGAGTTTGTCGTCGCTTGAAGCCCTCAATCAAAAACTGAGAATTCGCGAGCAATTAATCAGAACCTTAAGCAAAGAAGTCATCATGCTTCAAGAAGAGGCAGAGGCTCAAGAAAAGCGTTACAATGAGTTGCAAGAGTACCTGTCATTACAGCAGCAAGTGTATGCAGACATGATCCGTAAAGCATATGCGCAACGCAGCAATACCACATTGATGATGTTTATATTGAGTTCAAGGGATATTTTTCAAGCCGCCAAACGAATTCAGTATCTCAAACAAATTGCCAGAGCCAGGCAACAGCAGATAGAGAGAATTAAAGAAACGCAGGAGCTAATTGCCAAACAAAGAGAAGACATCCTTAGCAAACAAGAAGAAAAAAAGCGTGTTGTTGAGCGTCAAAAAAATGAAAAAGCGTCGCTTCAGAGTGAGAAAAAGCAACAAGAAGAACAGCTGGCTTCATTCAAAGGAAAAGAAAAGGAAATAGAATCAGATATTAAAAAGAAGCAGCAGCAGCGCGATCAGTTGAATCGTGAAATTGAACGCATGATTGCCGCAGAAATAAAGAGAGCTAAAGAAGAGGCTGAGAGGCGTTCATTGGAAAAAGACGCCCAATCCATAGGCTTAGAAAAAGACCGAGACTTTTCATCCAAAACCACGAATAATGCGCTAAGAGAGCTCATTAATAAAAAGAGAAAAGAGCGTGAAGCAGCTGGCGATAAAACACCAGAAGAGTCGCTGCCAAGTTTAACGATAGAAAGCCAACAATTAGCGGCTAACTTCAGTGCCAATCAAAAGAAATTACCTTGGCCGGTTGAGCGCGGACTTGTCATTAATCGTTTTGGTCGTCAAAATCACCCCGTAGCCAAGCAGGTAGTTATTGACAACAAGGGAATTGATATTGCTACCCAGAAAGGTTCTGATGCTAAAGCAGTTTTTGATGGGGAGGTGACGCGAATTGTTCGCATTCCCGGTGCCAATAAAGCCGTCTTGATCAGTCACGGTAATTATTTCACCGTATATAGCAATCTCACTGATATTTACGTGTCGAAAGGTGATAAAGTAAAAATTGGTCAAAAACTGGGTAAGATTTATTCCGATGATGAGTCTGGCAAAACCCAATTACACTTTGAGATTTGGCGCGATATGGAAGTGCTAGACCCTCAGGCTTGGCTCCAATAGGGATTTAATGACTGTATTTTAAACGATACGATAATTTTCTTGTTATTGGTGATATGGAAAAACGATTTCGTTTACGGATAGATGATAAAATCGTTGGATATAAACGAGAGGTATCCACAAGAATGATTTTTTATTCTAAAAATGAGTTTTGGTGGAATGGTCAACCCATAGGCCACAAGCAAATAGATGAATTTACCGGGTTTTACGATAAAAACAAAACACCCATCTATGAATGGGATATTATTCGATTCGTTTTAACCCCTGAAGACGGAAAAGAAGAAGGGGTCGTATTGTGGAATACGAAAGAAAAATGCTTCGGTATTAAACGCATTCATACCACTGGCTTTATCCCCTTTGCTATAGAAGACGTAAAATTGTTTCAACCTTCAGATTTAGAGGTATATTCTTATCTCTTTCTCAACCCGGAAGTCATGAGACACTTGGGTCTGGAAGACGTGTAGTAACGGTCTTTAATAAGCGGGCTTCGTAACTTTTCTAACAAACAATTCGCGGTCTTTACTAAAGGCTCTGATTACGTAATGACCTGGCGTCAACGGGTCTGTTCGAAATGAAAACTCGTTTAACCCCTGTTTTACCTGTCGCCTAATAATTTCTTTTACAATTTGCCCCGATACGTGGTAGAGAAAGATGCTCACTTCTGCATCTTCTGGCATATTGAACTGAATGGCAATTCGGTCGCTAAATGGATTGGGATAAGCCATAGGCTCGTAATCCGACTCAAAAAGCGGCATAATCAGAGTGTCTAAAACCCTTGTGCCTCTGCTGTCTACAACTTCTAAGACTACGGTGTCAGCACGGCAAACTTGGTCTAAGATTTTATCTCCGTCTTGAACGTTATGAGACAGCCAATTGTAAGTGTAAGGTGATTTTCCATTGATAACCACTGCTTCACACTCGCCTTCACAAATGGCTCCAGTTTTAATGGGATCAATACGAACAAACATTCTTGATGTATCAGGGCTAACCAAGCGGTTAAACCAGGTTCCACTGGGCTTAAGACCACTGGGAGAGCCAATGCCATAGAAACCGGCCGAGTACACCACTTCAGGCTCGTTATAAACGCGCTGTATTCCAAAGTAATCTCCCCATCGGTCATATGTTCCGGGGATACGGCTGACAAAATCAAGTCCTGCTTTCAGTTCCATAATTTCCGAGTAAACGGAGTCATTAGAAAAATATATGGCACTTACACCTGCAAAGTCGGTAGGTGAGGTATGGTTAAAACCTATAATCGCTTGGGCTTGCCGGTTTTGCTGTCCGGTCCATGCGATATTTGGATATCCCAAATCTCTTGTTTCGTGGCCAATAATGTTTCCGGTTACGGTAGGGTTTTGGTCTGGGTCGACAACAAAACCGTGATAGATGGCCGCCAGTCCGGTTTCAGGGTTTATGCTGTTGCCTACAAATTGTATCCGGTTACTTTCTAAGAAGGCGCCTAATACGCGCGAGTCGTTTATATCTAATCCATCTGTAGGATCATTGGGGTCAGAGTTGGCTTGTCTACCGTTGGGGGCAAGTCCGTAAGGGGTGTTGCTTACAGCTGCTTTTACGGTAAGTGTTGCCTCATTATCGTGCATAGCGCCTTGAAGGTGGGCTACAAAAAATGTATCATTGGCGATGTCAAAATTTCGGTTTGAGAGTAGGTAAACATCATCGGCAATTCCTTCGGCACCATTTACTGGATGAAGGTTTCTTACAAACTTTCCGTTATAGCGTACGTCATGCCATAATCTTGCCGGTAGACTGTCTTCTCCATTAAATCCCGCGTGCTTATCGATTTGCCAAATCACACTGCCGTCAAAGCCCGCTTGCCAACTGGTGTCTGGTATAATAAGGTTAGCGGTATAGATCACTTCGTCTTTGGTAACCGATAAACAGGGGAAGTCTGTCCAGCGGTTGTTGTTTAACGGGTTACCTGGTAATTTGTAAATATGCCAATCGTCACGCGGATCATTGGTAGACGAAAAGGCAAAGATTAAAAAGGAGTTACTGGGTTGATTGTTGGCAAGAAAAGTCAGTATAAAACGGTCGGCCTCCGGGTCGTAATGAAGTTTTGGATCGTAGAAAAAGTTGTTTGCACCAGTTGGTGGTGCGAATTGCCCCAATGGAATGGTAAAGTTCTCAAATACATTGGTATCGGCTTTTGTGTCGTAGGCGTAAACCAACGAATTGATGGCTGAAAGCATGATGCCATCGTTGCTGATGGCCAATGTATTGTCGTTTGGTATTCCTCCAATAACGGTTTGTTCGACGCCATTTCTAAACACACGATATTTTCTTTGGCCCCATTCAACAAAGGGATTCAGCGTACTGTCTCTCATCTGAAAGGTTTTCCGTGGTGGCCGTTGCGGATGTGTTTCGGCAACCTTTTTTCTTTGCTCGCGAAGAAAGCCACGGTAGGTATCTCCTCCTGGGGCCGGTGCTTCAAGGTGTTGAATGTGCGCTTCAAAATCTACAACGGCATCTCTTGGAGAAAATACATGGACTTTTTCTCCTTTGATGTCCATTTTTTGCGCACTAATAGAATATGGTAAGGTCAAAACAATGACCAAGCAGGTGTATATGTTTATTTTCATTCGCAAAGGAATTTTACCGCACTAAATTACGACAAAAATATGGTTGTGTAATACGACCATTTTGTCACACTTTAATGGTGATGATATCGCTGATGTTTGTCGTGTAGCAGGGAGAAAGCCGCTGTTGTTTCATTTTCCAAATTCGCTTTTGATCTTGTGCCGCCAAACGTACCTTTTGTTGACCAAAGCGTTGGTTAATTGCATCTATGGCTTCCATCACGGGGATGTGACGAAGGTCGCGGTTTTCAAACAAATTCAACTGCTGATTTTGGTGTGCGCTAAAGTCGTGGACAATCACACCGGCTTTTTTGTAGTGGTATCCAGATTTGAACACCTGACGGAGGGCTTGTAAGGCAAATTGGCTCAGCTCAATACTCGAATTCGTAGCAAAGGGAAGCTTAAGGGTAATGCTTCTGCTGTATTGTGGAAGGTCGGTGCGGAAGGGATTGGTATGAATAAACACCGTCAACGCATTGCAACAACTCTTTTGCTTTCTCAGCTTCTCCGCACAGGAAACGGCAAAGGTGGTGACGCGTTCTTTGAGGTCTGAAAACTCGGTGTAAAGGGTTTCAAACGAACGTGTGGTGGCAATGCTCTTTTTGGCTTGTACTTGTTCTAGATCGAGGCGCGACAAACCTTGTAGTTCGTGTTTTAGTCGAAGTCCCACCACCGACATGTGTTTTCTAACCCACGCGTCGTCAAGGCCAGTGAAGTCTAATGCGGTGTGAATATGCAGCGCTTTCAATCGCTTGGCGTGGCGACGCCCAATGCCCCACACATCTTCGATGGCTAGCCACTTTAAGGCTTTAATGCGCTTTTCTTCGCTGTCGATAACGTACACACTTTCGGTGCGTTCGGGGAATTTTTTTGCAATGCGATTGGCCACTTTGGAAAGAGCCTTTGTAGGTGCAATCCCTACACTGATGGGAATCCCGGTCCACTGTACCACCTGCTTTCGCATAGATCGTCCTTGGTCGGTTAAGTTAAAATGCGTAAAGCCACTAAACTTCAAGAACGCTTCATCAATGCTATAAATTTCCACGTCGGGACTGTAACCGCTTAAAATACTCATTACCCGATTACTCATATCACCGTAAAGGGCAAAATTGGCCGAGAATACCTTTACGTCGTGCTGTTCAAATACTTTGGCGTACTCAAACGCCGGAGCACCCATGGGAATATTTAGGGCCTTGGCCTCATTACTGCGGGCGATGACACATCCGTCGTTGTTAGACAACACCACGATGGGCTTATTTTCTAAATCTGGACGAAAGACGCGTTCACAAGACGCGTAGAAGTTGTTGCAGTCGACAAGGGCAAACATGCTACAGATATTTAATCACGTGGGTAACAATTCCCCAGATCACAAAATTGCTATCTTCGGATACTTTTAAAGGTGGATAGGCGTCGTTTTCTGGCATCAGCCAGAGTTCCTTGTTCTTGATTTCAATGCGCTTAGCGGTAAATTCACCATCGATGTAGCAAACGGCAATTTTTCCGTTTTCCGGCTCTAAACTTCGGTCAATAATGAGTAAATCATCGTCGTCGATACCGGCATCTTTGAGTGATAAGCCCTTTACCCGACCGTAAAAAGTGGCAGAGGGGTGGCGAATGAGCTGCTTGTTCAGGTCAATGGTCTGATCCACAAAATCAAGGGCAGGAGAGGGGAAGCCAGCACTGATGCCTTCGGTAACCAAAGGCAGTTCCAATTCGGTTGCTGTATCAACTTGGTATAACTCTATGTTTCTTGAGGTCTTTCTGCTCATATTCCTTTCGTGTGTAGCGCAACGTTTTTGCGCACTTTTATTAACCAGTAACCATGTGTGTTTGTGTTGTACAGCTGTGCAACAAAGATAAGTTTTTAAGCGAGCTTTTGCAAGTAAAAAGCGCTCATTCGGAAAATCCTTCTACACTCATGGAAAACAGGGCAAAATCAAATCTTGCCGGGTCGTTAGGGTCAATTTTGCGTAATGCAGCATCGAGTTCTTCAACGGTTTTCCAATCGTTTTGTTTCCTGGAAATGAGCTTGAGGTGTCGTGCGGTGCGTGCGGTGTGTACATCCAGTGGACAAGATAATTTATGCATGGGCAACTGCGCCCAAATGCCAAAATCAACACCGGCATTATCTCGTCTTACCATCCAGCGAAGAAACATAACCAAGCGTTTGGCAGCACTGCCTTTGATTGGGTCTGATAAAAAGCGTGATACGCGTTTTGGATTGCTTACGTGTTGCAACATACGCGCCCGAAAGCGTGAAATGGCCGGACCGTAGTTGATTTCATCTTCGCGCGGGACAAAGAGCAAAGACCAATCCTTTGTTTCACTGTGCGTGGCTCTTAGCGCAAGCAGTAAGTCGACAACATCGTGCTGGTTGAAGGTGCGGTGCACAAATCCATTAAATACGTTAAGGTCTTCATTTGATGCGTGCATGACAAACGCAAAAGGATCGTTGTCCATGCGGTTGAGTAGGTCATTGGTTTTATTGCGGATGGTGGTTCTTTGACCCCAAGCAAATAAAGCGGCAAAAAAAGCGGCAACCTCAATGTCCTCTTTTCGGGTAAAACGGTGAGGAATTTCTATGGGGTCATCGGGTATGAAGTCGGTCGTATTGTGCCGTTCAGCCCATTCCAATAAGCGTTTTTGAACGTGTTTCATGATGCGATGCACCCATCTTTGATGTGGATGGTCCGGTCGGCCATTTGCGCTAATTTCTCATTGTGGGTAATGATTAGAAAGGTCTGTCCAAGCTCTTGGCGCAACTTGAGAAACAACTCGTGAATTTGCAGTGCATTCTGAGAATCAAGACTACCGGTGGGTTCATCAGCCAAAATAATGGCCGGATCGTTGATGAGTGCACGGGCCACAGCTACGCGCTGACATTCACCGCCTGATAGTTCTCCAGGACGATGTTCAGCACGGTCTTTTAAGCCAACCAGTGATAGTTTCTCTAGTGCCTTTTTGTGGGCCTCCTTGCGCGACAGCCCACCTATCATGGCGGGAATAGCAATGTTTTCCCAGGCGGTAAATTCGGGTAGAAGGTGGTGAAACTGAAAGACAAAACCGATTCTTTGATTGCGGAATTGCGCCAGATCACTGTCGTTTAAACGGGTTACTTCGGTGTCTTCCAAAAAAACATTGCCCTTATCGGGAGAATCTAGTGTACCCAATATTTGCAGTAAGGTGGTTTTTCCTGCTCCGGATGCGCCAGCCAATGAAACAACTTCGCCTTTTTCAACGGTGAGGTGAACGTCCTTTAAAACGGTGAGATCACCAAAAGATTTGTATATACCTTGTGCTTTAATCATAAGGCAAAAGTAAGCGAAAATGGCATTAAATACGAAATGATGACCCTAAGCAATATCAATGATCCACTTTCCCTTGTCTCTGTACAATTGGACGAGATTCCAACGAAAAAATGCGCCGACCGATTGGATAACGTCTTGACGAAAAAAATCAGATTTTTTACAGAGTTGATTCAGGGTTAAAGGCTCTTCGCGTATGATTTTAAGTAGTGTTTTCTCATCTTCAGTAAAAGTGCCCGGGGCTGTATCTTCTTTATCTTCATGTGACCATCGGTGAAGGTGAATGGGAGAGGCCATGAAGTTTTCGTCGTTGACGCGTATAAATGCGCGCCATTTATCATCTTCGGTTTTTGCTTTATGTGGCCGGTTTGGAGATGCATTGATCCAAACTTCAAGAACGCGCTTGTTGTCAATCTCCCATACCTGAAAATCCATTTCTATAGGGGGATTACAATATAAATCGGCCGCCCCTTCAATCATGTGCATCTCTTCGTCGTTTCTTACACCGGCAACTTTCCCGTTGTCTTTTACGCCTACAAGAAGGCGCCCCCCATCTGTATTGGCAAAGGCCGATAGGGTTTCAGCAATTTTCCGGGCATCGTTAATGGCAAATTTAAAGTCTTGCTGCTGGTGCTCTCCCTCAGCGATTCGCTTGCCTAAGTATCCAGGAATATCTGTCTTTTGTATACGATTCATAGCGCGTCAAAAGTAGGAATAACAATAGCCTTCTCCATACTCTTTTTTAGGGTTGTTTACGTTTAAACAATATTTGGCCTAAAATGTGCACCACAGCTCGTTATTATGTACTAAGTTTGACATTCTTTCTAAAACTTTGAACCTCATGCGTAACGCATTTATTTTGATTACATTTGTGATGACGACCATTTCTGTTTGTGGTCAAAATAATACGGTTAGAAATCTCAATAAAGAGTTTCACAAGGTTACACTAGAGGTCATTAATGTGGTTTCTCAATCGGACGAACACGCCGTTGTGCTCATTAAAGAGGTGCATCGCTTATCTGAAACGAGTAAGTTTAAACCTCAAGTAGGGGAGTATGTAATGGTGACGTTTCATTACACCACCAAACCTACCAGACAACAGCCCCGATACGAGAACCTGGGATTTGACCTTCGAGGGGTTAAGCAAGGCGATATCATCAATTGTCAATTACTGGGTGATCCTAGTAAAGTAGATGGTGAGCGGGTAAACTGGCAAGTATTCGAATATGTAGTAAGTGGGGGGCGAGACGTTCCCTCTAAGGGCTCACTACCTAAGCAGTAATTCAGGTAATGCCTTCATTTGAGAAAATTCAAGCGTTATTTTTTCGCTGTGCGGTTTCTTTGTAGGATTGAAGTACCCTTGCTGTAAACCGGCTCTTCTAGCACCAATAATATCAG
>JAIUMB010000049.1 GCA_022565745.1 Cryomorphaceae bacterium
CAACGTCGGTGTTGAGTGTCTTTTATTCTCAAGCGCTGTCGTGGAAAAAGAGTATTGGTTTAGAGTGGTGGGCGAGAGGGGCGTTTACCATCGGACCTGATGTGGCTTATCCATACAACATTTTTCTCGGTGGATTGGGCGAAAACTACATCAATTACAGTTTTCCATTTATTGGATACCGCTTCATGGAGTTGATTGGCCGAAATGCCGCTACAGTTGGTGCACAGTGTTATGTGCATTTGGGTAAAGAAAACTACATTACAGCAAAGGCCAATTGGGGCAAGCTGGAGGCCAGTTATGCCGAACTTTTTGACGACGGTGTTTTGCTTGATGGATACGGTTTGTCGTATGGTTTGCAAACGCCTATTGGTCCCTTAGAAATCAATGTCATGACCTCCAGTAATCACTGGAATCTCTACACATATTTTACGTTGGGGTATTGGTTTTAAACCGTATGCCCATCAACATATCCTTGTAAATGCAAGAAGTGTTTGCCCAGTTGCCCCTTGCCGTCAGTAATGGAAGCGCGTTCTATTCGGTGCTCAGGGTCATTTTCCAGTAGGGCAGGCATAACCTCAGCAAGTAGTTCTGCGCCAAAGTCTCTTGAGGCATCGCGTGGTAATTCGCAGGGGAGATTATCTACCGCCATAATGCCAATGCTTCCTTCTGTGCCAAAAGGTACTTCCATATGTTGGAGGGGATCGTAACCGTAAAGCGGATCATCGATGGTGCTGGGGCGCAGCGTAGACACTATCGGGCCGTCGATGTCACAGCTTACATCGGCGACGATTTTTATGCGGCATTCGGGACTTCGTGCATCGTCATTGGTAAAGATAAAGGGTGAACGACTGTCCCAATAATGACATGGAATGTACATATCAGCCGCTTGTGTGAACGGGGTAAATCGCGCAATATGTCCAACCGGATTGTTGTAAAAGGCCTCCTTATCAAAGGGTTTGTTGTCGGAGCGAAAAAAGTAATGGTTCACTTCTAGGCAGGTGTACACCGGTGCGTTGTAATCGCGGTCGAGGAATTCCAACGGACTTACCTTTTCAACCCCCAAATCTTTGAGTACTTCTTGTGCCCCTTGGGATACGCGCCCGGTGCCAGTGATGACGATTTTAAAATTGTTGGGTAATTTAACCTTTTTTAATTCGACGTTCATCTCTTCGCGATCGTAACACAAATGTGCCGGTGTTAAAGCAAAGTCATCGCTTAGTATGCCCCAAGCACGTATACCATTGTAGGCGCCAACAATACCGGCATAGCGGCCGAAGGCCACCACGCGACTGCCGTTTTTACGGGTGAGCACTTCATAGTCGACCAAGCGAATGTTTTTTTGGAGTACGGTACGAAGTAAATCGCGATTGTACGGCTGCTCCTTGATGGTGTGGGAAAAGAAAAAATACGTTTTATTGGCGTGCAATTGCTCCGCTGGAACTTCTTTGACGCCCATTAACACATCACATTGACTGATGTCATTTACCACTTCCAATCCGGCATCGCGGTATTCATCGTCGGTATACGCGCGAATGTTGCTCGATTCAACCAAGACATTGACATTGTATGTCTTCTGTAATTCAGCAGCTTGTTTTGGGGTAAATGGCACACGCTTGTCTGGCGGTGTTTTCCCCTCGCGAATGATACCGATGGTCATAAGTGTTTAATATTGATTACCACCGCGGCGTCGCAATAAGGCGAGTACGATGATGGTTAAACAAATGATGGCAACAATTTGAATCATGTCATATTGAATTATTCTCCGTCTATGAGTTTGCCTAAGGCGTTGTCGTGAATCTCTTTATAGGCGCTAACGTGACCCCAGTCTTCATCGTCGATGCGGATGTTGCCTTTGGTTACGTGCCCGAGTAAGTCAAACGCCACGCCATTGAGCATCATATTATCGATAAAGTCGGCTTCATCTTCCTGCTTCACGGTTACAACTACGCGACTCTGTCCTTCGCCAAAAAGGTAGGCATCACGACGAATCTCTGCCGGTGTGGTGATGTCAAAGCCCATATTACCAGGCATTGATTTTTCCATTAAGCAAGTAAATAATCCACCTTCCGACACATCGTGGGCCGATTGAATCAAGCCGGCACGGATGGTCATTTTTAATTGCTCTTGAAGGGCGTGTTCGGCTTCCAAACTAAAGGTGGGGACAGGAGATTTATCCACACCGTGATAATGCACCAAATACTGTGATGAATTGATGTCTTCACGTACTTGTCCGAGCAAGAATACCAAGTCTCCTTTTTGCTTAAATGGAATGGTGGTGATGTGTTTTTTATCCTCAATGATGCCAATCATTCCGATGGTTGGGGTAGGGAATACCGGCTCGGTTTTGTCTTTGAGTACCGTTTGGTTGTAAAAACTAACATTTCCTCCGGTTACCGGAGTTTTAAAGGTTTCACACGCTTTGGTCATCCCTTTAATGGCCGATACAAACTGCCAGTAAACTTCTTTATTGTAAGGGTTCCCAAAGTTCAAACAGTTGGTTACAGCCGACGGCAATCCACCAGAACACACAATGTTTCTCGCGGCTTCGCTGACGGCAATCATGGTACCTACTTCAGGGTCGGCAAACACGTAGCGGCTGTTACAATCTACAGTCATGGCCAAAGCGCGGTTGGTGTCTTTGATGTTTACTACAGCTGCGTCTGTCGGATTGTTGGTGCTCATATTGACCGTGCCCACCATGGAATCGTACTGCTCGTAAATCATTTTGCGGGAAGCCAAATTGGGTAATCCCATCATGAATTCTCCGACTTTTTTCAGATCTTTAGGCTCTTCTACGTCGTTGATGTCGAAGGCTTGTAATTCTTCGTAATAGGCTGCTTTGCGGTATTCGCGGTAGTAAACCGGGGCGCCACCACCCAGCACCAGTGATTCTGCAGGTGCTTCGGCTACTTTTTCGCCATGCCAGAAGAATTCTAACTGCTCACCTTCGGTAACTTCGCCAATGTGGGCGCAATTGAGGTCCCATTTGTCGAAAATGGCCTTTACAGCGTCTTCTTTTCCTTTTTCTATGACCACCAACATGCGCTCTTGAGATTCCGATAAGAGAATTTCCCAAGGCTCCATCTTGTCTTGACGCAATGGCACACGGTCGAGGTGGATGACCATGCCGCATTTTCCGGCGGCACTCATTTCTGCCGTAGAACAGATGATGCCCGCTGCGCCCATGTCTTGCATACCTACGATATGGCCGGTGGTGGCCAATTCGAGGGTGGCTTCGAGTAATAATTTTTCTTGGAAAGGGTCACCCACTTGTACTGCGGGGATGTCATTGGCCGAATCCTCACTGAGGTCTTTAGAGGCAAAAGATGCCCCGTGAATACCGTCTTTACCGGTTGCAGAACCAACGATGTAAACAGGGTTACCCGGGCCTTTAGATGTGGCAGAAATCATTTTACCAACTTCCATGATGCCCGCAGAGAATGCATTGACCAATGGGTTTTGATTGTAGCAATCGTCAAAATAAACCTCTCCACCAACGGTTGGGATGCCAAAAGCGTTGCCATAATCGCCAATGCCTTTGACCACGCCTTTGACCAGCCATTTGGTACGGGCGAGTTCAGGGTTGCCAAAGCGAAGGGAGTTCATTTGGGCAATGGGACGAGCACCCATGGTAAATATGTCGCGGTTGATTCCCCCCACACCCGTTGCGGCTCCTTGATATGGCTCCAGTGCCGACGGGTGATTGTGCGATTCAATCTTAAAAGCACATGCCAATCCTTCGCCAATATCTACCAAACCGGCATTTTCCTCACCGGCTTTGACCAACATATGTGGCCCGTCTTTGGGTAGTGTTTTCAACCAAATGATGGAGTTTTTATACGAACAGTGTTCGCTCCACATGGCTGAGTACATGGCCAATTCGGTGTAATTTGGCTCTCTTCCGAGGATGCCTTTAATTTTGATAAATTCTTCCTCGTTGAGTCCGAGGGTAATGGCGGTTGTCAAATCGACAGTTGGGTATGTGGTATTCATACGTAATTTTGCTTGCTGATGATCAGATGGCAAAGGTACAATGATGCGCGCAGCCCACATAACTAAAATTTGGCTTTTATTACTAACGATATGCGCAACGTTCGCGGAGGCGCAAATCAGTTGGCAAGTCCATGGTGGCATGTCAACCTTTCGACCGCACCGTTCTGAAATCCACCTGAGTCAGCGTGGATTTGCCCACGTCGATGCCTCCCTGATTTACTATACCCAAGGTGATAAACTTTGGTCGGCCAACAATAAAGCACCCCGGGTTGGTTTGCGCTATGCCTACTTTGCCTTTCCCGATGAAGCCATGGGACAAGCGCACGGACTCAATGCCTTTTTGAGTAAAGATTTCTACCGCAGCGACGTTTTTCGCTGGTACTGGCAAATGGGTTTTGGATTGGGGTATCTCACGCAAACGTATGACGAAGTAAGCAATCCCAGACAAGTGGCCATTAGTTCTAATCTCAACGTGTACGCCGATGCGCGTATGGGTGTGGCGTGGCATTTACGACAGCAAGAATTGCACTTGGGATTTCTAGGATTTCATTTCTCCAATGCGGCCAATATGCTTCCCAATAGCGGAATGAACTTTATTGGAACTTATCTTGGTTGGAGTCCAAAAGTAAAGGTAAATAAACCTGAAATGGCACCGCAAATGCCGAGTAAGCGATACGAGTTGTTGGTTGGTTTAAATGCTTGGGCCCGACAAGCTTCTCCCGAAAGGCCACACGACTTTGTATCCAATGGCTACATAGAGTTTAATCGGCGAATGACACCCAATTATCAGCTAGGGCTTGGCGTTAATCTCTTCTACGAAGGCTACGAAAAAGTCTATGACAGATGGGCCAGCGACTGGGGTGATGGTGGGCATCCAAGCTATGCCTGGCACGAGTTGTTGGCTTCAGGTGTTTATGTCAACAACGAATGGATGATGGACCGTTTTTCTGTCTACCTGCATTTCGGTGCTTATACCCACGGACACTGGAATACACTCACGGCCTATGCCGATTACGGACAAGGCCCTTATGAGCATCAGATCGCCTTTATTCGTTCCGATATTTTTCACCGTTTGGGTTTTAGGTATAGGCTAACGGAGCATTTGACCTATAATCTATCCATGCTTACGCATTTTTTTAAAGCCCGCTACACCGAGATGGGGGTGGCGTTGAGGTTGTGATTGATGATTTTCGTTGGGACAAGCACTTCCGTTTTCTATAGATGTGACTGCGTTGGTTATGAGTGGCTGACAAATGGTAGAATGAGCCGTCAGTTCACTAGACTCCAATATACACCAATCGTAAAACCAAACTTCCAAACTTCCAAACCCCCAAACTCCCTAACCTTACCCATTCACCGGTTCCACTTCCTTCACAAGGGTAGGTAACATCTTCTGCAACAGGTTGAGGATGCCGTTTTGAAGTGTGGCCGTAGACGATGGACACCCAGAGCAAGCGCCTTGGAGAAGCACCTTTACTTTGCCATCTTCGTAACCCATAAACTTAATGGCACCGCCATCGGATTCAACGGCTGGGGTTATATACTCATCGAGAATTTCTACGATACGGGTTTCTATTTCGCCCAAACTTTCTGGGTCGGGTAGGGTGAAACCTGATGCTTGTTGGATATTGGTGGAAGCTGCTGGGTCGGTAAATTCTGGTTGCGCTTTTTTCACGGCAGACTCGTCAATAAGTGGTTTGCCACTTTGAAGATATTCGGTGATCATTTGGCGAACCTCTTGCGCCACTTCATCCCATTCAATGATGTCAAATTTGGCAATAGAGAGATAGTTGCTACTCACAAATACCTCTTTGACGAATGGCAAGTGGAACAATTGCGTAATCAATGGAGAAGGTTTGGCCTCTTCCACGTTCTTAAACTCCATGCTGTCGCCCTCGATGATGCGTTTGTTGGCGACAAACTTCATAACCGCCGGATTCGGCGTGGTTTCGGCATATATACTGAAAGGTGCTTTCTTGATTTCCATCACAAATAAAATTAGGTGGCAAAGGTACGAGTCCCCAATCGTTTAGCCATACCTTTGTACTGTTAAGAAAAATTGATTATGGCACTGGTTAAACCACTTTTAGGACACACCCCAACGTTGGGAAAAGACACATTTTTAGCAGAAACGGCCACCATTATTGGCGATGTCATTTGTGGTGATGAATGCAGTTTTTGGTACAACGCCGTGGTACGCGGAGATGTTCACTACATTCGCATGGGTAACCGGGTAAATGTTCAAGACAACGCTATGATCCATTGTACGTACCAAAAACACCCCACCAATATTGGCAACAACGTAAGCATTGGCCACAACGCCATCGTTCATGGCTGCACCATAAATGACAATGTATTGATTGGTATGGGCGCCATCGTGATGGACGCTTGTGTGGTGGAGTCCAACAGCATCATTGCCGCAGGCGCAGTACTCTTGGAGGGCACTCGCGTACCTTCGGGCAGCATTTATGCCGGCGTTCCCGCGAAGAAAGTGAAAGATATCACCCCAGAGTTGGTGAAGGGGGAGATTGAACGGATTGCGGAGAGTTATGTGAAGTATTCTGGGTGGTACAAGTAAAAATTAAGAATTAAGAACCGGAGCTCAGCGATTGGAGGGAGATAATGTAAAATGTAGGATGTAAAATGTAGGATGTAAAATGTAGGATGTAAAATGTAGGATGTAAAATGTAGGATGTAAAATGTAGGATGTAGGTACGACTGGTAGTGTGATAGTAATATGTTCTGCATTATACGTAAATGCTATCCAGGATGTGCAGCAAGGTTTATGCAGCTATCGAACTTTATAGACAGACACCGTAATAAATATGTTTGACGACAAATACTTCATGCGCGAAGCCCTCAAAGAGGCCGCGAAAGCCTTCGAAGCCGGAGAGGTTCCGGTAGGGGCGGTGATAGTGGCCAATGGCCGCATCATTGCACGAGGCCACAATCTCACCGAGCGCCTCAACGACGTTACGGCCCATGCCGAAATGATGAGCATCACTTCCGCCGCCAACGCCTTGGGCGGAAAATACCTGCACGACTGCAAAGTGTACATCACTCTAGAGCCTTGCAGCATGTGTGCCGGTGCCTTGTACTGGGCGCAACCGGCTGAGGTCATCTATGCCGCCTCCGACGAAAAAGCTGGATTCACCACCACCGGCGGCCGATTACACCCCAAAACCAAAGTGCAAAACGGCTTAATGGCCGATGAGGCAAGTGAGTTGTTGCGGATGTTTTTTGGGAAGAGGAGGGGGTAGGGGTTGGAAAAGTACGTGATGATTGCAACATCTCCTCATCACGTCAATTTAAGTTGCAGACAGACCATAGAATTCTAATGCACTTATTTTTTTGGCGCCTGCTGCCCAATATACACATCATAAAATACTAAAGCACTGTAAGTGGGCAGCACCGGGCTGTCTGCTATAGCCGCCACCTCGTGGCCTACATCGGCGGTGCGAGCTGGGTCTGCTCCTACCGTCGCAGCCTCCGCCGCTCACGCCGCTGTACAGCCCCGAAGGTAGCGGGCTGCCGCTTCCATCCCTGGCGCGGGGATGCAGAAAGGCCTGGAGTTTGGTTGGTTACGAAAATAACTTCATTTGGTTGTCAACCTTTGGATGAAATGTTCCAATAATCATAAACGGATTATGCGACACATAATGATTACTTTTGGTCGTACCTAAATAGAAATGCAAGTCTTTGGTCATAGCGAGATCATCAAAGTACTTTTTTCTGACATCCTCAATGGCTTTATGCTCATTCCCCTCATGCCTGGCAAGACAGTTCCAAAACAGCTGCCCGGTTTCCAATCTTCAATCATCATGTTGCTTTCTTTTCCGCGATTGTCTTTGAATCGAAATTTGAACTTGAACGGTAATTTCTTCACCACTTCAAATTTTGAATCAAAAAGGTTTTGTTGGGCGAGTGCAGCTTTTTGCTTTGAGCTCCATTCCCTTTCAACTGGTTCAGCATAAAAGTCTAGAATTTCGGTTGGCTTAAATACGGCCAAGGAAGTACCTATACTTTTGTCCTTCGCCTCGGCAATGAGTTCTGAGAGGTTAAAATATATCTTGTTTAAACATCGTTTTTTTCGCTCCTCCCAATTTCTTGCAGTGTCGATATGCCCTACTACATTTATTTCTGTTTCTAAAGTTACAGGGCGATAACTTTCAGGTCGAAAATCGCTGGCGTTTTTAACCAAGTCCAATTCAATCTAATCGTATTTTTTGTATTGTTCTTTGTAGGCACGTTGCCGAAACGGCACAGGGTAAATCCTAACCCAAGTTCCATCTTCCCGAAAACCAGCAGTGCAGATCAACTCATCGTATTTAGCTGAAATGGTAGGATACGTTTTTACGGTAATGAGAACTTTTGTTAAGGCCATTACTACAGATGCTTTACTTGGTGCCTGAATTTGGGTGATTGTTCAATAACACTGGCCAAATGCGATCGGTGGCATTGGCACGGTTCTGCTTCAAAGCAGGTCAAAGCGATTCGGTTGTGTTGCTTCAACAAGGCTAAAATCCTTTGCTGGGCATCCGTTGTTTCAGATAAGGTTGTCTTGCGGTATTCGGCAAACAAACGGTCGTAATCGGCCTGTGTATCTAATTGCTGTCGTTTGTCTGAGTTGATGCCCACTTCAGGAATGTGCAAGTATTCAATATCCAAACTGTTGCAATAACGCTTCAGTAAGGTTTTGCTAAAGCCGAATTTCATGCTCAGTGGATTTTTCCGTACATCAACCAATAGTTTTACATTGTTTAGAACGAGCTTTTGCAAGTATTTCTCCAAAGAAATGCCTTCATATCCAATAGTAAACAAAGTAGTTTCATTGTCTTTTGGCGTTACCTTGTCCACACGCTCATAGAGTTCTCCCGGCAAAACGTCTTTGGCAATGGTGCTGCGAATGGCATAAAATGGGAAATTCAAATAGGTGTGCTTAATCAAAGTAATGCTACTCATTTTTCCGTAATCGGAAATCACTTGATGGAGCAATTGGCTATCCATAGGTTTGAGCTTTTGCAGATATTTGGTGCCATCAACCTTACTGTATGTATTCTCCGTTTCTGTTAAAAATCCTTTTTTCACCATAGTATTCATATCCGCTTTTGCAGAATAGGAATAGCAACCAAACTTGTAGGGCACAAAATCATACTCGGGTTGCTGCTTTTTCATTGCATATAAAAACAGCAATTTTTGGAAGCGCAGTTTTTCAACTTCCCCACCGAGTAATTCTATCAATCCCAATATAATTTTTCGTCTGTAAAACATTTCGCAAATTTACGAATGAACAATTTTAATTAGGATGGCTACAAATGCATAAATTTCGAAAGATAGCCACAAATGCATGAATAGGTTGTCATTCCTTAGTTCGAAGCCTTCCTTATTTGTGCATTCTTCTTTCTAGCTTGTGCCATTCGTTCGTGCAGATATCACCCCTACGGACTCACAAAATTCAACGAAAAATGCACATACGGCGTATTGCCAATGCCGTTGTTGAGCCAGAAGTCGTTATCTACACCTAGACCAAACAAACGCGTGAAATCGTGACGTCCTTCAATTTCGTCCACCTGGAAGGCGTAGTTGATCCTGTAGCCCACTTGAATACTCGCCCAGAAAAAGCCGGTGACTTGGAATTGATAATCGATGCGCGCTTTGATTTCCCCGCGGCGCAGTTCGATGCTGTTGGCGCCATAGGCATCGGTTACGCCGTTGAGTCGGTGACTGGCGCCGTCGAGCTCGTAGCCAAAGAGGATGAGGTTTTTACCGTTGATTTTGTAACGGCCATGCATGCGGGCTGGAGCCAGTATTTCCGCGCCCCACTTGCGACTGGGTGAGGTCCAGTTGTACATCACAATGGGCACGTAGTTCATGGCACCCACGCGATAGGTGCGGGATGCACCAACAGCCCACTGTTCACGGTCGCTGGTGCGCTTTCCCCAAAGAATGGCGCCGCTGTAACGCGCATATTTTGCCGGCTGCAACGACCAACCGAAATCTCCAGCCATATCCAGCTGCGTTTGCACCAAGATAAAAGTCTTTTCACCCAATGGCTTGTAAAACGTGTTGATCCAACTGCCTACACGCAGACCGTTTTCATTAAGGGCATTGGCCACATCGGCAGACCTGCCTACCACATCATCAACGCCATCGAGGTTATATCCGAATTCAGAATAGTTGAGTCCCGATTGCCAAATAAAGCTGTTGCGCGAAATGATGGGAATGTTTGAGGTGAATCGAACCCCTTGGGTGTAGGCCGTATTGGGCGACATCTCGGGATTGGCGTTGTTCTCGTCGCGACCAAAATGCATGGGATAGCCAAAGTGGTAATCGTACCCCAGGCTAAAAAAACGCTGAGGACTCATGCCTACAATTTTGACATCCGCCCAAAGTTTGGTGGGTTCATCCACCACGTCAAAATCACCATAGGCATCCCAATCGTCATCGTCGAAAGTGTCGGTGGTGTCTACTTGTGCACTAAGAGAAAGGCACAAGGAGAAAGCCATTAGGGCATAAACATGCTTCATAATTCAGCCGTAAAAATTGAAAGTGAATAAATTACTTTTTCTTCTTCATTTCCAAACGCTTCCATACATCGGTGCGACCAAAAGTTTTTACCCCAATGTATCCGCGTATGTCTAAGGTGTTGTCGTCTTTTAGCTTAATGACACAACTGTAGGTTTTTCCGTTTTCGGGATCGTAGATGGTTCCGTTTTCCCACACGCCATCGCCAACATATTCAAAGTCTTTGAGCATGCGGTAGCCGCGAAGGGGAACGTTTTGCATGGATTCGTCTGGATTGTTTTTATCGAGTTTGGGTTCTCCGGTATCGGGATCGTTGGGTTCACGTAGCCACACAATTTTTCCGTAGTATTTACCCGAGATTTTATCAACTTTGATTCGTGCTTTTCCGTGACTGGGCTGCCAAACACCAATTAAGGCATCGCCAGAGTCGTCGTTTTGTGCCTGTACGTCGTTTACAGCAAAAAACAAAAATGCCACAAAAGATAGTAATGTTAAAGATCGCATAGTGTAAAAATTTAAAAGGAATTAATCATCGGTTGTCGCAAAATTTATGGCGACTTAATTTTAAACGTGAAAGTCAATTCAACATCAAAAATAAAGTCGTCAAACCAATCGTCTAGAAGGTTAAAGTCGGCAACAACTGTAGGGTACTTGTCTTGAAAAAATGATGCCAAGTTTTCTTGTTTTTCGGCCACTTGAATTTTTCCACTGCCATCCATAAAGGCGACCTTTTGCATGCCCGATTTCTCACCTGCCAATTGAATGGTAACGTCTTCAACCATATCTGGTTCTTCTGCACTTACTTTTATTTCTATGAGTCGTGCTTCAGACAGCTGACTCAAGTCTTCTATTCCATCAATCGCTTTAGTTAAATCGATGTCCCATTCATAAGTTCCGGTATTTGACCCTTCAAACAAAGGTCCGGTGGCCGTTACGGTTAAAGTTGATGTTGACCATTTAACTTCTTCGGATGTGGAGCATCCAAATAATGCAACGGCTAAGGATAAGATGATTAAGTGTCTCATAAGGTTGGTGTATTTTCAATGTCAAATCTATGATATAAAATTCATTTCCTGCAAATCCTTCTTTTGATTTTTGAGTATTTGCCCTTTTGAGCTTGTCAGCTCTGCCAATTGGCGTTACTTTTGTCGCTTTGTTTCTGTAACTTATTTCAAGTGCGCATTCATGTGGAGCACCATTGCACGATTAATCATTAGATTTCCTTTCTGGGCCCTAGGTACGGTGCTTCTAGCCTCTGCTTTTATGGGCTATCACGCCTCGCAAACGAAGATTTCACACCAGTTTGGTCGACTGCTTCCTGTCACCGATTCAACGTACATCGATTACGAAAATTTTAAGCAGTCCTTTGGCGAAGCCGGAAATACAGTAGTCATCGTTGCCAATCCTAAAGAGGGGATTTTTAACGACGTTTTTCTTGCCCAATGGCACGCCTTTGCCAATACCTTAAGGGAACTCGACGGGGTGAAAACAGCCACCGGTATCGACGGATTGGTGACCCTCAAGCGCAATGACGAAGAAAAAAAGTTTTATACGCAGCCCATTTGGGATGAAGGTGTGAGTGCAGATTCGTTGTCTACGCTCTTTCGACAATTGCCGTTTTATCACGGACTTTTCACCGATGCCGAGAAAGAAAACACCTTGATGGTGCTTCGCTTAGACCCCGACATCATATATGAAGAGAGAATCATTCCGCTTATTGAGGAAATAAAATGGCACGTCAAGGCATTTGAATCCGCCACCAACGTGGATTTATACACCTCAGGACTGCCGTATATCCGAATGGCCAATACGCTAAAAATTAAACGCGAGGTCTATCTTTTTATCGCATTGGCGCTCTCCGTTACGGCTTTAATTCTGTTTTTGTTCCTGCGGAGTTGGCGCGCCACATTTATCTCCTTGAGTATTGTTTGTATTGGTGTGGTGTGGTCTTTTGGATTGATTTCGGCCCTTGGATATGAAATCACATTGTTGAGCTCTTTAATTCCACCCATTGTTATTGTTATTGGTATTGCCAATTGTATTTTTCTCATCAACAAGTACCATTCGGAATATCGACAGCACCACAATCGCGTATTGGCGTTGCAGCGAATGATCAGCAAAATAGGCAACGCTACGTTTCTGACCAATGCAACGACGTCTCTGGGGTTTGCGGCATTTATTCTTACCAATAGCATCATTTTGGTAGAATTTGGCGTGGTGGCGGCCATCAATATTTTTGTGGTTTACATATTGTCCCTCATCATTATCCCGGCGGCCTATCAGTTTTCACCCGCCCCGCAAAAGAAACACTATCAGCATTTCGATCGCCGTTGGCTGCGCCATATGGTGTTTTATCTCGACGAATGGACACAGAAAAAGCGTCCGGTTATTTATGTCGTTACCGTCGTTATGTTGGTCTTGGCCTTTACCGGTATGAGCCGCCTTTACAGCTCAGGTAGTTTGACCGACGATTTCTCACACCGCGACCCGGTTTATAAAAATGTCAAGTACATCGAATCTAAGTTTGACGGGGTCATGCCGCTGGAAATTTTAATTGACACCAAAAAGAAACGCTCCATTTCTCAAGTAAAAACACTGGAGAAAATAGATGCGCTTGAACAGAAGTTGGAGGCGTATGAGGCACTCAGCACACCGCTTTCCGTTGCGCGTTTGGCTCGTTTTGCCAAGCAAGGGTACTACGGTGGAAATCCTGAGTTTTACGAAATTCCTACTCGGCAAGAGCGCAATTTTATCTATTCGTACATTCCTCGCGACCCTTCAAACGAATCGATTTTATATGCCTTAACCGATACCAATCAACAGGTTGCACGTATTTCGCTGCAAATACGCGATTTGCCCACACCGGAAATGAGAACCTTATTAACGGATATCGAAAGAGATATCGAGACGGTTTTCCCGGCAGAAGAATTCGACGTCACCATTACCGGCGCCTCGGTTTTATTTGTGAAAGGTACCGATTACCTCATACGCAACTTGCTCATCAGTTTGAGCTTGGCCATTGGCGTCATTCTCATTGTGATGGCGGTGCTTTTCCGCTCATGGAAAATGATTGTGGTGGCCATTTTTCCCAATATTCTGCCACTTTTATTAACGGCCGGCGTCATGGGGTTTGCGGGTATTCCTCTTAAGCCCTCAACCATTTTGATTTTTAGCATCGCCTTTGGGATTTCGGTAGATGATACCATCCACTTCTTAGCCAAGTATCGACAGGAATTGGCCTATCGCAATTGGAACATCGTTGAATCGGTAAGAGCCAGTTTGCGCGAAACGGGCATCAGTATGTTTTATACCTCCATCGTATTGTTTTTTGGTTTTGCTATCTTTACCGCGTCGAGTTTTGGTGGAACGGTAGCGCTTGGTATGTTGGTGAGCTTTACACTCATTGTGGCCATCGGTGCCAACCTGTTGTTGTTGCCGTCGCTCATCTTAAGTTTAGAGCGATTCCTAACGAATGAGGATTTTAAGTCACCACCAGTGAAAATACTCGACGAAGAGAACGATTAAAGCATAAGAATTATGAAAGGAATTATACTTGCTGGCGGATCAGGAACGCGTCTTCATCCATTGACCATTGCTGTGAGTAAGCAACTCATGCCGGTGTACGACAAACCAATGATTTACTATCCGCTGTCTACCCTTCTCGAAGCGGGCATCAATGATATTCTCATCATTACGACACCGCATGATGCGCCCTTGTTTCAAAATCTCCTCGGCGACGGCAGTAGAATTGGTTGCTCATTTCAATACGCCATTCAGCATGAACCCAATGGTCTGGCGCAGGCTTTTGTGCTCGGCGAGTCTTTTATTGGCAACAGCAAAGTGGCGCTCATCCTCGGTGACAATATTTTCTATGGCTCCAAAATGGAGGATGTGTTATTAGACAGCAAAGACCCAGATGGAGGCGTTGTTTTTGCCTATCAGGTAAGCGACCCGCACCGCTATGGGGTGGTAGAGTTTGACAAAGACAAGGTAGCTGTATCCATCGAAGAAAAACCACAGCACCCCAAGTCAAAATTTGCTGTACCCGGACTGTATTTCTACGACAATCAAGTGGTGGATATTGCCAAAAACCTCAAGCCTTCTGCCCGCGGCGAATACGAAATTACCGATGTCAATAAGGCGTATTTGGCCAATAAAAAACTCAAAGTGGGCATCCTTGATCGCGGTACGGCTTGGCTGGATAC
>JAIUMB010000050.1 GCA_022565745.1 Cryomorphaceae bacterium
CAGACCTCCGACCGATTTAATCTATTGACCAATAAATAAACGAATCCGCCGATACTACCAATACATTCTTAATTTTTCATTTTAAAGACGCGATAAATCGCGCCTCTATATATCCATCGTAATAATTTTACATCCTACATTTTACATTTTACATCCTACATTTTACACCCTACATTTTACACCCTACATTTTACATCCTACATTTTACATCCTACATTTTACATTTTACATCTCACATTTACCCCAGCCACTGCAACCATTCGTAAACCCCTGCGCGCGCAGCGCTCCATGCTTGCGACAGCAACCCATGCGTGCTTAGCACCCCGTGCATGCGCAGCATTACCATCCGTACAACCAGACCCCCGACCTCCGACTAATTTAATCTATCAGCCACACTCCCCCCAACAACATTTCAATGCGTATTATTGCACCAACAAAATCGAACGCACATGGAGTGGTTTGCGCTCACAATCATTGTTGTTTTTTCCGTCATGTCGATGTTCGTTGGTTTTCGCACCACGTCTTTCGAGAAAGATGATTTCAGGAAGAATATTTACTATTCACTGATTGGCTTGTGCATCATCTACGTACTGGTTCCCAAAGCATTTTGGTTTGCCCCACACGAACTTTGGGCGCCGAAAAGCTGGCTGTTTTTTAAGCGAGAAAGCGATTTGTTATCAGTCATTCTCCCTATTTTTACTGTCAACCTGATTTTAAGCTTAACCTCCGTTACCTACAAATCAAAAGACCTCATAAGCAAGAAAGAGATTATGGGGTTTCCGGTGACCATGCTGCCCGATAACTTGAAAAGCATGCGTTCATTTGCATTTGATATTGCTGTTGCAGTGGTGTTTGAAGAACTTGTTTTTCGCCTGGTTTTGTTTTACCTGCTCTTCACCACCCTGGGAATGACTGGTTGGTGGCTAATTATTGTCTCTTCACTCATCTTCAGTTTGGGACATTCCTATCAAGGTTTGAAAGGGCTTTTCGGCAGTTTTATTATTGGCATTTTCTTGGCCATATCCTACATCATCACCGAAAGCATATGGACGCCCATCATCCTTCATTTACTCAATAATGCAGCGTTGATTGTTTATGGCATCAAAAGAATACGGTTAATAAACGAGGCATAGCCTTGGAAAAAAGAACCACAGACCAAAAAAAAAAGCGAAGACCAAACGGTACTTCGCTTTTTAAAATCAGATGATTGTTCAATTATTGACAGTCGGGACTCAAGCCATGATCTTGTAAAAGGAATCGACCAGAGGCAACCACTTCGTCACCTCCTGTTACAAATGAACCACTTCCTACAACAAAGGCGTCAATACCTGAACCCACTTCAAATTCCGAAGCGTTAAACGAGAATTCACCGCCAAAGTCTGCATCTGAAGCAGCCTCTACCTTTAAAGTACCACCGGTGATTTTGGCTGTTTTGATCACATTGTTTTGCGTATAGGTGTAATATGCATTGACGGTATTGGCCGATAAATCAATTTCGTCGCCAACGTTGATGGGGTCAACCGTAAGCATATACACATCCACATCAAAGGTCTTTGTGTAGTCATCAAAATCTGCGTGACCCATGTGAATTTTATAGAAGGCCGTATCAATCATGCATTCGGGGGAGCCGTCGCTTTCTACCATCGTAGCACTACCCACTTGATTGTGATCATATAAAGACGTTGTTAAACAAGAACTTCCTATCATAGAAAACGCTTGTTGGTGTTGCTCGTTGGCAAACTGAGGCATGTTGTCACAAGATTGCTCAGTCCCACCGTTACCATTGTCTCCGTTTTGATCATTCGCATCATCATCGCTTGAACAACTGGTCGTAAATAATAATGACACACTGAAAAATAGCAGTTTAGGAAAAAATTTCATAATAATTGGTTTTAAGTGTCCCGCAAAAGCATACCATACCACAGGACACACCAAATCTGCTCGATGTCAATTATGAGCTACGAATGCAAGTTACCTTGTTTCCTGCAGCGCCAAATATGGAATACTAGCGTGATAAGCGACTTTACTGCTTATGCTTCTTCTAAACAAGCCTTCGAAAAAGCTGTAATTACGAGACATGAGTGCCACCATATCGGCGCCGTGTTTGGCCGCATAATCTAGTATACCTTCCTCTACACTGTCGGCGTGCAGCACTTCATATTCGTGTTTTACCGGCTCTAGAATCGGACTGATTCTGGCTTTGGCTTCGGCGAGTATTTTTTCGTCTATATCGTAGTTCACCACTACGTGTGCAACGGTTATTTTGGCATCAAAAAGAGCGGCAATGGTCTTCAACTCTCCCAGTGCTTTGTCTGCTTTTTTACTTCTAAAGTCTGATCCATAGACGATGTGGTTTATCTCAGTAAATGCCTTTTCTTGAGGAATTGACAATACCGGACAATCGACATTGTGGAGAATTGCAGCGGCATTGGAACCGATCAACACTTCTTCTAACCCACTTGCGCCTTTGGTGCCGAGCACCACCATATCGGCCTTAAAATCTTCAACAGCTTCTTTGACAACACGAATGGGGTTACCCATTTTAATTTCTGCCGAATAATTAACACCGGCACTTTTTAGCTTTTCCGTTACCTTAGTCATTGCCTCTTCGGCATTTTTTTTCATAACATCTAAGAGGGAGTGCGTCATGATGGTTTCTGCATATGGGAGGTCATAGGCATTTACAGCAATGATTTTAGCGTCTGTGCGACGAGCGATTTCTATGGCAAATTCCATTGCTTTTTCAGCACCTTTACTAAAGTCGGTTGGGAAAATGATTGTTTGCATGGCTCTTTTAAATTTGAAGCCGAATATAGGACGATTTTTTTAATCGTCAAACATTATTCCCTGTTTTGTTATTATTGTAATATGGGTAATGTGTTGTTTTAACAAAATCATTAACTTCAATGAGCATATCATGTCTAATGAGGAAACACTGAACGAAAACATTTACACCTTAGTTACCGACGATAGTGGCGAAGAGCGAAGTTGAGCCAATATACCCGATGAGGCATGTGAAGATGTACCAACGGGTTTTGTACGCAATGCGCTCAGTGGTGTATGCAGCAAATTGGCCGAGCAACTGGCGAGTCCGGGATTAATTTTACCTTGGTTACTATCTGCGGCAGGAGCATCTTCTTTTTTTGCTGGCGCATTGGTCCCCATCAAAGACGCGGGTTCACTATTGCCTCAACTCGCCGTATCGGGCAGAATCAGAAAGATCAAGAAAAGAAAAAAGCCTTGGACTTACGCGGCCATTATTCGTTGTACTTGGCGTCATTTCCGAAATCTTCTCTGTAAACGCTATGCTTGGGACACTCTCCATCATTTCATTGACAAGTGCTTTCTTTCCGTGGGGCTTAAATGAAGTTTAAAAAGAAGGAAAAACCACTTGACTATTGACGTTATATTTGCGCCAACTAATGGCACATAAATGACAAAGTTCTATCTCACAATCACTTTATTATTTACCGCTCTGTCAAATTTTGGACAAACCATCACCATCAGCGGTTTTGTTGAAGATGCAGAATCCGCTGAGCGATTAATTGGCGTAAACGTTTACCAAATCGATGGGAAGCGCGGCACCGTAACCAACAACTTCGGATTCTTTAGCTTAACCATTCCAAAGAATGAGGCTCAAATCCGATTTTCTTATATTGGATACGATCAGGTTGACATCACAGTAAAAAGCGATACATTTATTGCGGTGATGGCCCTGAATCAATCGGGCACTGAATTAGAAAAAGTAACGGTGAGCTCTGGGGTTTCTCGTGCCGAGCAAACACAAATGAGCTCGGTCAACATCGACATAAAACAAGTTAAAAAGATACCAGCACTTTTTGGTGAGATTGACATCCTTCGCACCCTTCAATTCTTACCGGGTGTGCAAAGTGGAAATGAAGGCAATATTGGGCTTTATGTGCGCGGTGGTGGTCCCGACCAAAACCTTATCCTCATCGATGGCGTACCGGTGTACAACGTCAGCCACCTCTTTGGCTTCTACAGCGTTTTTAATGCCGATGCCATCAAGAGTGCCGAGTTAATTAAAGGCGGATTTCCCGCGCGTTTTGGAGGGCGACTGAGCTCTGTATTGGACATTACCATGAAAGACGGCGATATGAAACGCATTCGCGGTGAAGGTTCTATTGGTTTGATCTCGTCAAAATTGACCTTGGAGGGTCCGATTATTAAGGACAAAACTTCCTTTATGATATCCGGGCGACGTACCTATATCGATGCCTTGGCGCAACCATTTATTGCTATGACAGAACCTGGCGCGCGTGCAGGCTACTACTTCGGAGATTTTAACATTAAGGTCAACCACAAGTTTAGCGACAAAGACCGACTGTATGCCAGTTACTTTTTTAATACCGATAAATTTTACTTTAGATTTCAGGATGATTTCGACAACAGTAGAGCCAATCTAAACTGGGGAAATAACGTCGCCTCACTGCGTTGGAGTCACTTGTTTTCATCGAAGTTATTTATGAACGTTACGGCTACATATACGCGCTACGAGTGGGGAAGTCGGGCACAAGAACAGAGTGAAGGTTTTGACTTGGCCCTTCGACTTAGATCCAATATTGAAGACTACGGGCTGAAATCGGATTTTGAATACCACCCCAACAGTCAAAATCACATCCGTTTTGGAACCAATTACATACGCCATAATTTTAGACCCAGCATTTTCCAATTTACCGTACAAGAATTTGATCAACCCGAAGAAGATATTCTAAACCAAGCCGAACAATTTATTTCTGATGAGGCCGCTTTATACATAGAAAACGATCAAATCCTCACCGATAAAATTAAAGTCAACTACGGTTTACACTACAATTTATACCGCATCCGCGACACTTACTACCAAAGTTTACAACCAAGAGCTTCGGGTCGTTACTTGTTAGACAGTCAATCATCCATTAAACTCAGTTTTGCGAGAATGCAGCAGTTTTTACACTTGCTGTCGAGCAACAATGGCGTAGGTCTTCCCTCTGACCTTTGGGTACCTGCAACCGACATCATTCCTCCTATGATGGCCGACCAAGTGGCATTGGGATGGATACGTACGTTTAAAGACAACACCTACGAAGTGAGTGTGGAAGGGTTTTACAAACATATGACCGATTTAATCGAGTATCGAGCTGGTAGCGCGTTTATCAATCCCAACGACTGGCAATCAAGAGTGGAGACGGGCGGAACTGGTTGGGTATATGGCGGAGAGGTGTTTTTTCAAAAAAGAAGAGGAGACCTAACAGGCTGGGTAGGCTACACCTTGAGTTGGAACAATCGACAGTTCGCCAATCTCAACAACGGCAATGTTTACCCCTATCGATTCGATCGCCGACACGATATTTCTGTGGTCATGACCTACGACATCACCAAAAAAATTGACGTTTCTGCAACTTGGGTTTACGGAACAGGTATCGCCACGAATATTCCCTTATATTATGTTAGCACGCAGTTTCCTCAAGGAGGAGGACAAACCAGTGTGGCTCAGTATGGCGACCTCAACAGTTTTAGATTTCCCGCCTATCACCGCGGTGATGTCTCCATTAATTTTCACAAAAAGAAAAAGAAATTCGAACGTACATGGAACATAAGCGTCTACAATGTTTACAATCGTCTGAATACATTTTTCATATTTGACCAAGTTCAACCCAACGGCGATGTGGCATTTCGACAAGTCGCCCTATTTCCCATACTGCCCTCGGTTAGCTACCGCGTTGCTTTTTAAATACAAATGTTATTCATGAACACCGCGTTGAACCATTTTAAAACAAAACGAATGAAACGTTTATATCACAGACCACTGTTGTACCTCGCCAGTATATTTGCGATGGCTTCATGCAGCCAAATCATTGATGTTGATATTCCAGAACATGAGCCCCTATGGACGTTTAGCGGTAACATCACAGCCGGTGAGGCGTATTATGGTTTACCTTCTGGCAACGACACCCTAAGAATTTTCAATTACTTCATTTTAGGTGACCCGATCAATCTCAATGAACCCCACTCTCCCGGCGGAATTAAAACAGTATTTGCACTGAGTAAAACCATTGCACTTAACAACAGAAACAACAATCACACCTTCTTTGACGACGGAGAAATGCTGATTTTTAAAGAAGGTGATCTTGTAGAAAATCCAACTGTATCTAACGATATGACATTTGATGAAACGCCGAGGTACGTATCAGAACTTGAGTATGAACCTGAAGCAACTTACTTGTTTCAGATGAGCACCAATGATGATATTACGCTTACCGCTACGCAAACCATGCCTAAAAAAGTAGAACCGCGAAACATACGTGTTGAAGAAAGCAATACAGAGTTTATCGTTAGGTTTACGATCGACGATCCCTCAGGTGTGAATCACTACTTATTTCAATGCTACCAAATATACAATGGCTCATTTGGTGGCACTTCTGATCAATTGGAGTTCAACATAACCAATCCAAATTTTTTCTGGTACTTTGAAGATTTTGATTTTTTTGAAGACAGCAGTCCTTATAGACGAACAGGCGTACTTCCGGATATAGAGTTTAATGGTCAAAGTCAAGAAATAGAAATGCGTATACGAAAAAATGAGCATCTGGAAGGCATTTCACCCAATAAGAAACTGCTTATTGAAATCAGCTCATTGAGTTTGGCCATGCACCGCTACTTTCAAAGTTATGCGCAAACCAGCACTGGTTTTACACCCTTTTCAGAACCTGTGATCTTAAATTTTAATGTTGAAAATGGTCTTGGTGCAGTTGTCGCGGTCACAACCTCATTTTTAGAAATTGAACTATAAAATGTTCATTATCTTTGACTCATGATACACCCCATATACAATACACCCGTAACCGCCAGCATGTCGCAAGGCATAGATGAAGCCCACTACGTGAATGACCCTGAGCGCATCATCGAAGAACTAAACACAGCGTCGGAATCTTGTCCGATTTCAAAATACATTGGAGAAATGGAAAAGTGGCTACGCAGCCAACTCCTTGATTTAAACAGGAATGTCGACCGCATATTCATCCACTGCACGGGAACGCGAACGGATGCACGCGTTTCATCCATTGTCAATTATTGGAAAAACACACTTGGTTGGCGACATCCAGGTTATCATTTAATCCTGCCCTTAGAAGGTTTTACAGCGCTTCAAGAATTAAATTTACCTTCGAATGGTGTACGCGGTTACAATGCCAACAGTATACATCTATGCACCATTGGTGGCCTTGACGAAAATGGCGATTTTTCAGATACACGCAACAATAGTCAACAGCAATTGCTTCACGCTGCAGTGCAAATCATACACAACCACCTCCCTCATGCCGACATACTGGGGCACAATGAAGTAAGCAACAAAGCTTGTCCGTGCTACGATGCGAGAAAAGAGTTTGCATACCTTAATAATCGCAGTAACTAAAGCCCAAAAACACACTACGCTCTAAGTTAGGATAACCACCAACTTTGAAATTACACCTCAAATTTACAGCGTCTCTATTGTGATTGTCGGACTGGTTAAAGCCATTGTTCTTATAAAAATAAAAACCCCCGACTTAATAATTAAGCCGGGGGTTCACGATTACAAATAGATCTTAAATAATTCTCTCTTTTACAGAACTTAAAAAAATCAATCGTATATATGAACTATAAGTAATGTGCTTAAATGGTTATCTACCGTGTCTTCTTAGGTTAAATCCAAAGGTTAAAATAAAACGCTCCGTACTGCGCCCCTGAGCAAAGGCAAAGTTGACTGGTATATTGAGGTAGTCAAACTTGAATGTATATCCGGCGGCATAAATCACACTTGACCCCAGCAAGCTCACATTCGCGCCCATACCAAACTCTAAACCTTCAGAGTTACGAACACCAAAAAGCAAATTGGCAGAGGGGATAAACAACCCGGCATTATAACCAGTAATCATAGGAATAAACTCAACCAGACCCGCTACACCATTAGGGGTAGAGAAGTATTCCTTTTCAAACTGCCAACCGATGGTATTGAGAAAACTTGGAACAGGGTTGTCTTTACTAAAATGGTTGCTTATTTCATAAACATTAGAGAAATCAGCAGTGTGAATGTAAACCATACCCAATCTTGGGCCGGATAATTCCAGAGGTTCAACGATGGGTGTTTCGGTATCGCGAATCACCGGTGGGTCTTGCGCAAACATCAATGCTTGATTGACCATCAGAATCAAAGAAAAAATTAATCGTTTCATTGTTTTTAAGTTTTGATTACGGTGCAAATGTGCAAACATCGACACGGTCATGAAACGCACTTTTCGAAGTCAAGAATTTTAATTCAAGTAAAATTCAATAATTCAAATCAACAAATAACGGTTTTTAAATCAATATTTGCGAAAAATAATAATCTAATAAATTTATTTGTTATAAATTTGCATATAACGCAAACAAAAATTTTTGTTTTTGCATGAATCACCAAATAAAAAACGATCAAGATTCGCTGTTAAAGTCTGTAGAAGCACAGCTCCCGCCCAATCAGAGTTTGGTAGATACACTCATGGACACCCTCGAGGTTAGTCGCGATTCGGTGTACAGGCGACTTAGAGGCGATACGTCAATGACTTTTGAAGAAGCTTGCTTACTTGCCAGGACATTTAACTTATCACTAAACGACATTGTGCAAGAGCAAGACGACCGCATTGTCTTTCAACGCGATCGCTTTATACGTGGGTTAGACGATTTGGGCAATATGCTCCAACAAAACCTCGATACGTTTACCATCATTCGCAACAGCAGCGAAAGAAAGGTGCACTATCTCGCCAAAGACATCCCTTTTTTTCATATTTACGGTTTTCCTGCACTTGCAGCTTTTAGAATGTACGTCTGGTTGAAATCGGTATATCACATCGACAAAATCGACAACCACAACTACAGCATGAGTGATATACCCGAGTCGTTTATTACCACCGCCCTAAAAATTCACCAACAATACCAGCACATTCCCGTGTTGGAAATTTGGAACGATGCTACGCCCGCCAGTTTGCTGATGCAAATCGACTATTTCTACGAAGCCGGTTTGTTCACTAATAAAGACGAAGCTCTTCGCGTTTGTGAGGAGTTTCGTCTTATGGTGCGGTACATCTACAAAAACGCACTAAATGGTCACCGAGTTAATGACAACGGCGTGGCCATTCCCGATGCTACCTACGAAATGTACATCAACGAAGTACTAATTATGGACAACCATATCCTATCAGAAGCAAAAGGCAACCTCCGCTATTACCTACCTTATGGCGGTATCAATTATCTTATGACGACAGATAGAAAGCTCTGCTCCGATATGAAAGCGTATATTCATCAACAAACCACAAAGTCTTCACTGATATCTCAGGTATCTGAAAAAGAAAGAAATAGGTTTTTTATTCGTTTGGGTCGACAAATTGAGCAATTAAAAGAAAAAATTGAGCGGACGAATCCGTTTTTGTGATGAGGTGCTGACGCACGCAGGGTAAAACGAATGGCAGTATAGACTGGTCGGAGGTCTGGTTTTACGGATGGTAATGCTGCGCATGCACGGGGTGCTAAGCACGCATGGATTGCTGTCGCAAGCATGGAGCGCTGCGCGCGCAGGGGTTTACGACTGGTTGCAGTGGCTGGGGTAAATGTGAGATGTAAAATGTAAAATGTAGGATGTAAAATGTAGGATGTAAAATGTAGGATGTAAAATGTAAAATGTAAAATTATTGCGATGGATATGTAGAGGCGCGATTTATCGCGTCTTTAAAATGAAAAATGTAATGGTAGTATCGGCGGATTGGTTTTTTTATTGGTAACTTTGGTTCTCGTGGCGTCATAAGTGTCATGTGGTCCTCCACCGAACACGATGCCAATCGCGCCTATTATCGCCTACTCCACTTCAACGATGGGCATTTTGTCTCCAAGCGGGGCAAAAAAACGCATGGGATGTGTGTGCGATGTGTGAGGGATGAGTGACGTAAAACAAATACTTAATTCCTTCCTACAACCTCGCCAACGTATCCAATGTCAACTTCCAAAACTTCTCTACCGAAGAAATGGATACGCGTTCGTCGGGTGAGTGTGCTCCTCTGATGGTTGGGCCATAGGAAATCATGTCCAACTCGGGGTAGTGCTTGCCGATTAAACCACATTCGAGTCCGGCGTGACAAATGGTGATGCGAGGTGACGCATCGAAGTTGGCTTCGTAGGCTTCCTTCATTAAATTCACAATCTTAGAATCGCTCTTGGGCTGCCACCCCGGATATTGTCCGCTGTGCTCAACTTCGGCACCGATGGCCGCAAATGAGGCCCCTACAGTTTTACCGGCAAAGTCACGGGCTACATCAATTGAAGAGCGCTGCAAACTCAAAGTAGTAAAATGGCCGTCGTTGATGACAACACGCGCTAAGTTTGAAGAGGTCTCGGTGAGTCCGGGCACTTCCGGACTGAGACGAAAAACGCCATTGGGACAACCCGCAATGCTGTTGAGCATGCTGAGCGTATCGTTGTACTCTGCCGCCAATGTAATGCCCATGGCAGGCTGAATACTCAACGTCATATTGGGGTCTGTCTTGGCATATATGCCTTTCATAGCGTCAAAGGCTTTTTGAATTTTCGCAATCAAGGTCTCAGCATTACTCTCCGGCAAAGCAATAATGGCACTGGCTTCGCGGGGAATGGCATTGCGCAAACTACCACCATCAAACTTCGCCAAGCGAATATTGGGCGCAGCTTCTAAGATGAGCTGAGCCAATAGAATATTGGCATTTCCCAATCCCAAGTGAATTTCCATACCACTATGGCCACCTTGCAGACCGTGAAGCACTATATTGTAACCACTGAAGCCTTCGCCCAATTCTTCTTTGTCGAAGTAGTAATTGGTGGTGGTATCCACGCCACCGGCACTGCCAATAGTAAATTCATCGTCTTCTTCGGTGTCCATATTGAGAAGAATCTCTCCGGACAAAAGGTCTTCCGCTAAGTGCTGTGCACCAGTCATCCCCGCTTCTTCGTCAACCGTAAACAAGGCTTCTAATGCTGGATGTGCGATATCATCGGAAGCGAGTATGGCCATCATCGTGGCTACGGCCATGCCATTGTCGGCACCTAAGGTGGTGCCCTCGGCTTTTACCCAATCGCCTTCGATTTTCATGCGAATACCTTCTTTATCAAAGTCAAAATCCGTATCGGCGTTCTTTTGATGCACCATGTCTACGTGACCTTGCATCACCACTTTGGGACTTCCCTCCTTGCCTGCCGTTGCGGGTTTATAAATCACAATATTCCCTACGCGGTCTTGCTTGTGCGTCAAACCGTGCGCATCGGCAAATGCTTTTATCCAAGCCAATACCTTTTCCTCTTTTTTTGAGGCGCGGGGAATGGCGTTGAGTTGCTCGAAATAGGTCCAAACGGATTGTGGTGAAAGTTGTGAAACAGACATAAGGTGTGTGTTTTAATGTTGATACAATAATTACAAATCCCAAGAAAAGGAAACGACTTGTTCCAATTCAGGGTGAAGACTTTTGGCTACCGGACAGTTTCGTCCGATTTGTTCCAAACGAACATGCAACGAGGGGTCGATGTGTTTGGGCAAACGGATGGCCACTTCAAGCTTGGAGATGCGTCGCGGATCTGAAGCCATGGTTTTCTTAACAGAGGCCGTTGTGCCGTTCATGTCTATCTGCTTAGACTCGGCGTAAATGCCCATCACTGTGAGCATACACGAGGCCAAGGAGGCCGCCACCATGTCCGTAGGACTAAAGGCCTGTCCTTTGCCGTGGTTATCAACCGGTGCATCACTGATGACCGTTTCTCCCGATGCTTGATGCGTAAGTGTGCAGCGAAGGTCGCCCGAATAAATTACGTTTGCCGTCATAGCGTAAATAAAAAAGGAGGGACTAATCCCTCCTATATTGTTATAAGTGAAAAACTAAACTAATTCGCCAACCAAATCCGCCGCTTCTTTCAGCATAATGGCAGAGTGAACTTTTAGTCCACTGTCATCGATGATTTTCTTGGCCTCTTCGGCGTTGGTACCTTGTAAGCGAACAATGATGGGGATATTGATATCGCCGATGTTTTTATAAGCATCTACAATACCCTGTGCCACGCGATCACAGCGAACGATACCGCCAAAAATGTTCACCAAAATGGCTTTTACGCTGTCGTCTTTAAGGATGATACGGAAAGCCTTTTCCACACGGGCAGCATCGGCTGTACCACCTACGTCGAGGAAGTTGGCGGGATTTCCACCGGCCATTTTGATGATGTCCATTGTGGCCATGGCCAAACCGGCACCATTTACCATACAGCCAACGTTTCCGTCAAGTTTTACAAAGTTGAGGCCTACTTCACCGGCTTCCACTTCAGTGGCATCTTCTTCGCGCTTGTCTCTAAGCGCTGCATAGTCCGGATGACGGAAAAGACCGTTATCGTCGAGTGTTACTTTAGCATCTACCGCTAGAATTTTATCGTCAGATGTTTTCAACACCGGATTAATTTCGAATAATCCGGCGTCAATGCCGTCGTATGCGTTGTAAAGTGAAGAGACAAACTTCACCATTTCTTTAAAGGCTTTTCCGCTGAGTCCAAGGTTGAAAGCGATTTTACGCGCTTGGAAACCTTGCAGACCGGTACGGGGATCTACCTCTTCGGTAAAGATGCGCTCGGGTGTTTTCTCGGCCACTTCTTCGATATCCATCCCCCCTTCGGTTGAGTACATGATGATGTTGCGGCCATTTTGACGATCGAGAAGAACCGACATGTAGATTTCGCTGGTTTCACTTTCTCCAGGATAATAGACATCTTCAGCGATGAGTACTTGATGTACTTTTTTACCCTCTTTAGACGTTTGAGGGGTTACCAACTGCATCCCTAGAATTTTACCAGCAATCTCACGAACTTCGTCAAGGGATTTAGCGAGTTTTACCCCACCGCCTTTACCGCGACCACCGGCGTGGATTTGTGCTTTAACAACGTACCATTCGGTTCCGGTTTCTGCATTTAGTTTTTTGGCAGCCTCTACCGCTTCTTCGGGTGTGCTGGCCACGATTCCGCGTTGGATGTTTACACCAAATGTGCTGAGGATTTCCTTTCCTTGATATTCGTGAAGATTCATGTATAATTGCGTTTAGTCAAATTTATTAAATCGACGACAAAAGTAAGTGTGCGAAGGAGTAAAAACAAGTTTTCAGCGTACTATAATTTTTTTAAATTGTGTGCAGTCAGCACCTATTGATATACAAACATCAACAATGGGACGTTCAGGATGATTATTTCAATTGTGCTACCAATTCATTCAACACCCGCAACCCTTTGTTCTCGTTATACCACTTTTGCATTTCTTCTAAAATCATGTGAATGTCGCTGGTGGTTGCTTTTAATTGCTCATAAGTCGTCTGGGCGTTTTCGGGTCTTGGACCCCATGAATCGATGACCTCAAAGGATGGTGTCATGCGCACCAATTTAGGAATGCTTCGCGAACCATTGGTGGTGAATTGATCCATAATTTCTGGGTTGTCATCGCGAAAAATATAACGCGGTTGCACACCACATGCAGCGGCTACTTCTTCGATAACTGGGACGATGTGCGCGGCATCTCCACACCAGTATTCCGTTAAAACCAACCACTCTTCATCAATGCCAGTGCCGGGGAGTTCTTGCCAAGCATCAAATTGTCGCCAGGGCTTTCTATTCACCCATCTATTGGTTCTTGAAAGATTTATTTTTACATATCTACCGAGCTCTGTATCCTTGGTTTTAATGATTTCATCTGGCCACTTTTCCAAATATTCAGAAAAGACAAGTCCGCTCTCATGAGCTTTTTTTACGTCCATAGTTTTGACAAAGAGAAAAAGTTATTTTTTAAAATTAAGAATCGTTTTTCTAATAATTGCTACACAATCCATTAGCTGATCTCTTGAGATGACCAATGGTGGTGCAAAGCGAATGATGTTACCGTGAGTAGGCTTAGCGAGCAAACCGTTGTCGCGAAGCGCCATGCAAATGTTCCATGCCGTATCGCTGCTTTCCTCATCATCAATTACGATGGCATTGAGCAAGCCCTTACCGCGAACCAAGGTAACCAAACTGGTTTCGTCAACCAGCTTTTGCATTTCTTGACGAAATAACTCTCCCAAACGAAATGCATTTTCTGCGAGATTTTCACGCTCAACCACCTTCAGTGCTTCCATAGCTACTGCACACGCCAGTGGGTTGCCACCATAGGTACTTCCATGCTCTCCTGGTCGGATGCACATCATCACCTCATCATCCGCCAACACCGCTGATACCGGCAATACACCGCCCGATAGGGCCTTTCCAAGAATGACAATATCAGGACGGGCATCTTCATAGTCGGTAGCTAAGCGCTTCCCGGTGCGGGCTATTCCCGTTTGCACCTCGTCGGCTATAAAGAGAACGTTGTGTTTGGTACAAAGTTTACGCACACCGGCCAAATATCCTTCGTCAGGCACCACCACTCCTGCTTCCCCTTGAATGGGCTCTACCATAAATGCTGCCACATTGGGATCTTCTAATGCCTTGTCTAACGCCTCTAAGTCGTTGTAATCAATAATATCGTACCCGGGCATATATGGGCCAAAGCCTTTATAACTGCTGGGGTCGTCTGATGAACTGATGGCCGCAAGGGTACGTCCCCAGAA
>JAIUMB010000051.1 GCA_022565745.1 Cryomorphaceae bacterium
GCCCAACCATTCTTTATCTCAATGGTTCTTATTGGGGGATTCACAATATTCGCACGAGGTTCGACAAGCACTTTTTTGATAGAGTGTTTGGCATAGACGAGGAAGATTTGGATTATCTGAACTTGGCCGATTCTGCCAAAGAAGGGACAAATGAGCACTACCTAAAGTTGCTTGGCATTGCCGATACCGCCGATTTTTCAAATGATGAAACCCTGAGTACGCTCGATACCATGATGGACATCGATAACTACACCGACTTCATGATCATTCAGGCTTTTATCAATAATCAAGATTGGCGGGGAAATATCGATTACTTCCGCAAACGGACGGAAAAATATACGCCCGACGCACCCTTTGGTCAAGATGGCAGATGGCGTTGGCTGTTGTTTGATACAGATTTTGGCTTTGGTTTATATCAGGGGCACCAGTTTGATATGATTGCGCATATTCAAGAGGACAATACGGAAGAAAATGAAAAAAAGACCAGGCTAATTAGAAATCTTCTGAAAAACGATGCCTTCCGTCAGCATTTTATCCTCCGCTTTTGTGATATAATCAACACCACCTTTACCAAAGAAAGGATGCTGCAAATAATGGAAGATATGGGAGAGGTGATTGAGCCTTATATAGAGGAGCATAGAGAGCGGTACGATTTGAGTGGCAATCACAATTGGACAGACCACTTGAATGCCATGAAGCATTTTATAAACCGACGAGCAGAGTCACAATGGGGACATTTGCAGTCGCACTTTAATACAGGAGATACCGTTCGTGTTCGCTTAGACGTATCTTCAGAAGATCACGGCTATATTCGCATCAACACCATAGATATTAACCCCGAAACCATTGGGGTAAACGGATACCCTTGGGAAGGCGTTTACTTTGCCGATGTGCCCATTACACTTACCGCCGAGCCAATGGATGGTTATCGGCTTGATCGCTGGTCGGGTGATGTCAACAGTGAAGAAGCCAGCATAACGGTATACCCCCGAGAGGCAAAAAACATCAAGGCCTATTTTACGCGAATTGAGGAGCCACACGTTATTCACAACTGGTTTTTTGGCACCGATTTACCCAACAACACGCCTTTAAAAGTACTGGAAACCACCTATTCGGTATCGCCACTTCATGGTCAACTGACTTTTCAATCTGCCTTTACAGGCTACCCTTATAACCGCAATCATTCTCGTTGGCGCCGCGCTTCAATGGAAAGGCGCAATCGACCTACGGACGTGAATTATTTTCCAAAGGCCAACAATCATTTATCATTTGAAGATGCCAATATGCGCGGCATTCAGATTCGTCAACCTTTTGTGACGTCAGAAGGCCATAGTAAGTTGTTTTTTGATTTTTCTACTCGAGAGTTTGCCGATGTTAAACTGACCCTGGCTGTAGAGAATGAGGCGGATATTGAGGCGTTGAAGTTTTCTTATAAACTGGGTGATTCGTATTCAACACATCAGCTGGCGGATTCCCTTATTGCGCTTTTTGACAGTGGAAGTTACAAGCGAATCACCGTCGACTTTTCAAATGTGGAGGCCTCAATCAATGCCGATACATTTTCCGTATGCGTTGAATTTGTCGGACAGAACCTTTTTGATGATCTTGGAAAGCGAATCAATATCAACAATGTCGCCGTTATAGCAACGCCTGAGCATGTTGTCAATACCTATCTTGAATTTTTTACAGACGCCAATGATGCCTACGAAGCGCTGATGTTTCCCAATCCTACAACGGGCCAATTACGTGTGTTGACCAAAGAAAAAATGGCCAAGATTGAGGTTTATAACATGCAAGGGCAAAAGATTTATGAGAACGAGCCATCAAGATATGATGATTTATCTGATGTATCTCATTTGGCAAGTGGAAAGTATGTGGTGGTAGTGTTTTATGCAGATGGCAATCGTTACCAACAGCCCATCATTAAGTATTGACTTTCTGAGAAGTTTACCTGCAGAACGTTTTATTTGGCAAGCTTTGGCGTCTATATTTGCCATTCAAACGAATAATCATGAACATAGAAAATATCCTTCGCGAACTCAATATACAATCTGAAAATTACGGAACAGCCATCGGTAAGCGTTTTTTTGCTGCCGGTGATCGCATTGTTTCAACTTCACCGGTAGACGGTAAGGCCATTGCTTCGGTGAAGACAACCACCGCCGATGATTACGAGCAGGTGATGGCTGCTGCAACGGAGGCATTTGCTCAGTGGCGAACCATGCCTGCCCCTGCACGCGGTGAAGTGGTACGTAAATTTGGCGATAAGCTACGTCAGCACAAAGCGGCTTTGGGCGCTTTGGTGTCTTACGAAATGGGCAAGAGCCTGCAAGAAGGCTTAGGTGAAGTTCAAGAGATGATTGACATCTGTGATTTTGCGGTGGGTCTTTCTCGTCAATTGTACGGCTTAACCATGCACTCGGAACGGCCCAATCACCGCATGTACGAGCAATGGCACCCATTGGGTGTTGTGGGTATTATCTCGGCTTTTAACTTTCCCGTTGCGGTATGGAGCTGGAACACGGCGCTTGCTTGGGTATGTGGCGATGTGTGCGTGTGGAAAGGCTCGGAAAAAACACCACTTTGTAGCATTGCTTGCCAAAATATAATAGCGGAAATTTTATACGAAGAAGGTTTACCCGGAGGTATTTCATGTATTGTTACCGGCGATTACCGGGTAGGAGAAATGATGACCAAAGACCATCGCGTGGCATTGGTTTCTGCCACTGGTTCTTCGCGCATGGGCAAAATTGTTGGGCAAACGGTGGCCGAGCGCTTTGGCAAAACCTTACTGGAGTTGGGGGGTAACAATGCGATGATTATTACGCCTTCTGCCGACAAAGCCATCACACTTACAGCTGCCGTATTTGGTGCTGTGGGAACGGCCGGACAGCGCTGTACGTCCACGCGCCGATTGATTATTCATTCTTCGGTTTACAACGAATACAAAGAGGCACTTACCAATGCCTATAAGCAAGTGAAGATTGGCTCACCACTCGATGAAAACAATCATATGGGGCCGCTCATCGATAAGGATGCCGTTGCCAATTATCAAGCAACGATTGATGAAGCCATAAAGGCCGGTAACCATGTGCTTATTGAAGGTGGGGTCTTGTCTGGTGAAGGGTTTGAAAGCGGATGCTACGTGAAACCCTGTGTTATCGAAGCCAAGAACAACCAATCCTTTGTTCAGCGCGAAACATTTGCCCCCATTCTCTATATCATGTCCTACGACACCATAGAAGAGGCTGTTGCCATACAAAATGGCGTACCTCAAGGGTTGTCGTCAACCATTATGACCAACGATCTGCGTGAATCAGAGTTGTTTTTGAGTGCCGCGGGAAGCGACTGCGGCATTGCCAACGTGAATATTGGAACATCGGGTGCAGAAATTGGCGGTGCCTTTGGCGGCGAAAAAGAAACCGGTGGCGGTAGAGAATCCGGTTCCGACGCTTGGAAAATTTATATGCGCCGACAAACCAATACCATCAATTACGGCAAAACAGTGCCGTTGGCACAAGGGATTAAATTTGACTTATAATTTTATTAATTGCTGGTGTATGACTTTTGATTTGTTGCACACAAACTAACTGCCAAATCCCAGCGATTCTCTAACCCGAGCAAGTACTTTGGTTGCTTCCGGACGGGCTTTATTGGCACCGGAGCGAAGGATGTCTTCCATGTCATCCGGGCGAGATATCCAGTAGTCGTAGCGCTCGCGTTCTTCAGCAAATCGAGTGGTAAGCACGCGCAGCAGCTCCTTTTTGGCATGACCGTATCCGTATCCGCCTTTGCGGTAGTTGGCTTCCATTTCGGCAATTTCTTCCGGCGTAGCAACCAGTTTGTATAGGGTGACTACGTTACAGCTATCGGGGTCTTTGGGTTCTTCCAGGGCTGTGCTGTCGGTTACGATGCCCATCACTTGTTTCTTAAGGCGCTTTTCTGGCCCAAAGATGTTGATGATATTGCCATAAGACTTGCTCATTTTTTGCCCGTCGGTGCCGGGCACAGTCTTTACTTCGTCGCGGATCAGCGGTTCAGGAAGCTTGAGCAGTTCTTCGCCGGCAGCATTGTTAAGCGCTTGAGCCAAGTCGCGGGTAATTTCCAAATGCTGTTTCTGGTCTTTACCCACCGGCACAAAGTCGGCATCGTAAAGCAGGATGTCGGCGGCCATGAGTACCGGGTAGTAAAACAATCCCGCATTGACATTGCTCAATTTGTCGGATTTGTCTTTGAAGGAATGGGCGTTGGCCAGCATGGGGTAGGGGGCGAAACACCCCAAGTACCATGTCAATTCGTTGACTTCCGGGAGGTCACTTTGGCGATAAAACGCATTTTTTTCTACATCAAAACCGGCCGCCAACCACGCAGCAGCAGCGGCATAGGTGTTTTCCCTGCGCATTTTGCCATCGCGCAACGTCGTTAGTGAATGCAGATCGGCAATAAAGAAAAACGATTCGTTATCTGGTTTTTGAGACAGTTCAATTGCCGGGCCTAGTGCGCCGAGCAGATTGCCTAAGTGTTGCTCTCCAGAGCTTTGAATACCGGTAAGTATGCGTGCCATGATTAATTGTTATATACGGCGCGAAGATAACAAGTGTTGTGCTACTTTTGCGCCCATGTTGACGAAGTTGTTATATCCCTTGCAATTGTTGTGGCGCGCGTGGTTTTACGTAGCCATTTTCATCTCGATATTACTGGTGTTTCCGTTCATTACGCTTTTTTCACTCAATGATCGATTTTATCCGTTGTTTTTCTCTTTTGCCCGGGTATGGGGCTACAGTGTGTTATTGCTAACGGGTTTTTATCCGCGGGTCATCAACCGAAAATACATTGACCCCCGCGCTAAGTATATCATCATCGCCAATCACACCAGTATGGTAGACATCATGCTTACCTACGTGGCGGTGCCCAATACCTTCAAGTTTGTGGGTAAAGTCGAACTGGCCAAAATTCCGGTTTTTGGGTATTATTATCGTCGAACAAATATTTTGGTAGACCGCTCAAAGCTTTCCAGCAAGAGGGATGTTTATTTCTCAGCCCGCAGAGCTTTGAAACAAAACATCAGCGTATGTATTTATCCAGAAGGCGGCGTGCCCGTTGATCGTTCGGTGGATTTAGCGCCCTTTAAAATTGGTGCCTTTCGCTTGGCCATTGAGGAGGGGGTGTCTCTTTTACCAATTGCCTTTCCCGATAACAAACGCTGTCACCCCTATGATTTTTTGGCTGGAGGTATGCCAGGGATGCTTCGCGCACGCATATTATCCCCCATTTCTCCCAAGGGCAAAAGTGAAAATGATCTGCGGGATGAGTGTTATGCGGCACTGCATGAGCATTTAAGTGCTTGATTTTTTAATATGTGATTTAGGTCACTGTTTTTAACGTCGCCAACTTTATATATTTGGTAAGTTAAAACCAAATTCATTATGCCTCATCATCAAATCGCCATTATTGGCGCCGGAACAGCGGGAATTACCGTTGCGGCTCAGTTGCTAAAAAAAGACAATTCTCTAGATATAGCCATCATTGATCCTTCAAAAGACCACTGGTATCAACCGGCGTGGACGTTGGTTGGTGCAGACACGTTTGAAATGGAAAAAACGCGTCGCGATCAAAAAGACCTGATTCCCAAAGGGGCAAAATGGATTCAGCAAAAGGTAGCCGAATTGAATGTAGAGAAGAATGAGCTGTTACTTGACAACAACGAGTCGGTGACTTACGATTACCTTGTTGTAGCTCCAGGGGTGCAGATTGATCTCGACGGCATTGAAGGACTGCGCGAAGCCATAGGTACCGGTGGTGTGTGTTCAAACTACATCGACCCCGAATACACCAAGAAAACACTGAAAGAGTTTAAAGGTGGAAATGCCATTTTCACGCAGGCAGCTACGCCGATAAAATGTGGTGGTGCACCGCAGAAAATCATGTATCTGGCGGCAGAAATGTTTAAAAAGAACGGCGTAGCAAATGATACCAATGTGATTTTTGCCACACCCGGTTCGGTGGTGTTTGGGGTAAAAGAGTTTTTGCCGGCCTTGATGAAGGTCATCAATCGCCACGCCATCACGGTAAAGTTTTTTCACAAAATAACAAAGATTGACCCCAAAGAGAAAAAGGTGTACTTTACCATCACGGCAACCGATGAGAGCAATTGTATTGCCATCAATGAAAAACAAAGCATAGGGGAGGAGGTGACCGGAGAAGCTACCGTGGCCATCAAGTATGATATGCTGCATTTGGCTCCCCCTCAATCGGCACCAGACTTTATCAAACGCTCTAAGATAGCCCATGTGGAAGGCCCTAATCAAGGTTGGGCCAATGTGAATATCCACAGTTTGCAAAATCCGGATTACCCCAATGTATTTGCCTTAGGAGATGTAGCGGCATTGCCAACAGCTAAGACTGGCGCAGCTGTGCGCAAACAAGCGCCGGTAGTGGTCGACAATATTTTGAAGTTGATTGCCGGACAAAAAGCGAGTAATGAAGAATATCAAGGTTACTCCTCTTGTCCACTGGTCACCGGTTACGGCAAAATGGTATTGGCGGAGTTTGGATACGGCAATAAGCGCATGAGCGATCCGATGATTTCAACCTTTGTAGATACCACCAAGGAAAAGTACAGCATGTGGTTACTCAAAAAGTATGCATTGCCTTATATGTACTGGAACTTAATGCTCAAAGGAAAAGCGTAAACAGTCTTTTTTAAACGAAAGTACACAGGTGATTGATAGCGTGTTGACCATGCTTTATCAATCACCTACTTTTTTGGTTATTTCCCTGATGGCCTTAAATTCCGAGAAAAATTCCCTGAGCACAATGCGCAAGAACGCATAGGTAGGCACAGCGACAATCATGCCCGTGATACCGGCAATGGAGGCGGCGGTCATAATGACCAAGAAGATTTCCAGCGGATGGGCATTCACCGAGTTGGAAAAGATAAACGGCTGAAAAATAAAATTGTCCATCATTTGCACCAGGGCAAATACACTAACAATTTTGAAAATAAAGGGAACCAACTGTGTTGAATAGTCGATGTCTAAGTTGGTGGTAAGGGCGACAAACAATCCAAATATTGCGCCTAAAGTTGGTCCTAGATACGGAATGATGTTAATAATACCGGCAAATACCCCGATTAACAAGGCGTTTTCAATGCCAAAGAGCATCAAGCCGGTACTCACTACAGTTGCAACCAAAATGATTTGTATAAAAATGCCAATAAAGTAACGGCTGAGTGAATTTCTGGTTTTGCGCATTACGTTTTTTACTTGAGGGATGAGGCGGTCAGGGGTTAAGGATAATATGGTGTCTGAAGCCAAATCGCGCTCTCGTAAAAAGAAAAAAGTTATAAAGATTACCGAGAAAACGGCAATAAACACGTTGCCTATGCCTTCGGCCAAATTTGTAAATACACGGGTTACTCTTCCGGCACCGACCAAATCAACCAGCTCTTTTTCTACGTATTCCTTGCTCTTAAAATTAGGGTCGGTGGATAAATTATATTTCTCCACAAACTCATCAATTTGTTGAAGCGGGTATTCCAACGCATCATTGACCTCTTCCAGTTTGATGTTGGAAATGTTTTTAAAATCGCTGAGTACTTTAGGTAAAAATATAGATATGATGCCACCAAACACAATGAATAAGGTCAATATGCCAACCAAAGCCTTGATGTTTTTATGGATGGGTTTTTTAAATATTTGAAACCTGTCCATCAACCGCATCAGTGGGTTGAGGATGATGGAAAACACTACGGCAATAAGGATGTACTTGACAATGCTCCAGGCCAAATAAATCAACACGATTAGCAAGGCGACGCCTACCCAGCCGAGAATGGTTTTGGTTCTTTGACTCATATGATTACTTTAATGACCTGCGCAAGATACAATCATTATGGTTTAAATTGCTCGGCTTTCATGTTTAGCCAACCAAGCGCTGATCCACTGAGCAGCATTTCCGTTGTTGACTTGTCCAAGCCTGCTGTTTTTATAAGTTTTCCCGGGTCGAGTTCGCCCAAGGGAAAGGGGTAGTCGGTGCCCAATGCAATTTTGTCGGCCCCCATTATTTCGATGATGTAGTGGAGCATGTTGTGGTCGTGGACCAGGGAGTCGAGCCAAAATTTGCCCAAGTATTCTTTTGGATGAATGGGGTTGTCGACGGCGCATAGGTCGGGACGAACGTCGAATCCGTGACCGATGCGCCCAATGGTGGCTGGAAATGATCCGCCACCGTGAGCAATGGCAACGCGAAGTTTGGGTAAGCGCTCGAATACACCACCAAATATCAGTGAGCAAATGGCCAATGAGCTTTCCGCCGGCATCCCCACCAGCCAAGGCAGCCAGTATTTAGGCATGTTTTCTTTACCCATCATGTCCCAAGGATGAACAAATACAGCCATGTCTAAGTCTTGACACGCCTCAAATACCGCAAACACGTTGGGGTCGTCTAAATTCCACTCATTAATGTGGGTGCCGATTTCAATGCCCTTTAGGCCGATGTCTTTACAGCGTTGTAATTCTTTTATCGCCAATTCGGGAGCTTGCATGGGTAAGGTTCCTAAGCCAACAAACCGCTTGGGATAACGCTGAACGATGTCGGCAATGTGGTCGTTGAGAAACATGGCCACTTCTAATGCGTCTTTCGGTTTGGCCCAATATGAAAACATCACGGGGACGGTACTTAGCACTTGTACATCTACATGATGATGCCCACATTCTTTCATACGAGCCTCGGCATCCCAGCAATTGTCTTCCACTTCTCGAAAGAAATGATCGTCTTTCATCATCCGCGCGCAGCAAGGTTTGTGATGGTCGAGGTGAATAAAGCCGCCATAACCAAAGCGTTTTTTGAAATCGGGAATATGCTCAGGAAGGATATGCGTGTGAATGTCAATGGTTAAAATGTCGTCAAATGCCGGGTTGTATGTCATGGTGTTTTTTTCGATTTTCAGCCGTGAAAGTAACACATTTTTTTGGTTTGCTAAAACAGACCATAGTATCATGTAAAGAATTGTTAATTACATTTGCCCTCTTATTATCAAAAAAACACATACTTTATGGAATTCACGATGTTACTTTTGGTCCCGTTGATGGGAATTATTGGTTTATTCGTCATGTTTTTAAAATCGCAATGGGTGAGCAAACAAGACCCGGGTGATGATAACATGCGCGAACTGGCAAAATATATTGCAGATGGCGCCATGGCATTCTTAAAAGCCGAGTGGAAAGTACTCACTTGGTTTACCATCATTGCCGGTGCTCTTCTCGCATGGTCTGGTACATTGGTAGAGACCTCGAGTCCGGTCATTGCCATTTCTTTTATTATTGGTGCAGTTTTGTCGGCTTTTGCCGGATGGATAGGTATGAATATAGCCACCAAAGCCAATGTGCGCACCACCCAAGCGGCACGAACCAGTTTGGCCAAGGCGCTTAAGGTATCCTTTAACGGTGGAACTGTTATGGGACTAGGGGTTGCCGGATTGGCCGTTATTGGAATGGGTGGTTTGTTTATCCTTTTCTACCAAATGTACGTGGTGTCTACCGGCGCCAGTGTCAACGGGCACGAAATGGAAACCGCACTTGAGGTATTGGCCGGATTCTCCCTTGGAGCAGAATCCATTGCCTTATTTGCTCGCGTAGGCGGAGGTATTTACACCAAAGCCGCCGATGTAGGGGCCGACCTCGTAGGTAAAGTAGAAGCCGGTATTCCCGAAGACGACCCGCGCAACCCGGCTACCATTGCCGACAACGTAGGCGACAACGTAGGTGACGTGGCCGGTATGGGTGCCGACTTATTTGGCTCTTATGTAGCCACCATTTTAGCCACCATGGTTCTCGGTCGTGAAATTATTTCTATGGACGACGTAGGTGGATTGGCGCCTATTCTTTTGCCCTTGCTGATAGCAGGTCTTGGTTTGCTGTTCTCTATCGTAGGGACGCTTTTCGTTCGCATTAAAAATGAAGACGACGATGTGCAAAAGGCTTTAAACCTTGGAAACTGGTCGTCCATTATTCTTACCGTGATTGCTTCGTATTTTGTGGTCAACTGGTTGATGGCCGATGAGATGGAACTACGTGGGTTTGCCTTCGGGAAGTTGGATGTGTTCTTGGCCATTTTTGTTGGTCTAGTCGTGGGTGCACTCATGAGCATCATTACGGAATACTACACGGCCATGGGCAAAAAGCCGGTGAACAGCATTGTGCAGCAATCGTCTACCGGGCACGCCACCAACATCATTGCCGGTTTGGCTGTGGGTATGCAGTCTACGGTATTGCCCATTATTGTCTTAGGCGCAGGTATCGTTATTTCGTATTCCTTTGCCGGATTATACGGAGTAGCCATTGCCGCTGCGGGTATGATGGCCACTACGGCCATGCAATTGGCCATTGATGCCTTTGGGCCCATTGCCGATAACGCCGGTGGTATTGCAGAAATGAACGGTTTACCCGAGGAGGTTCGTGGTCGTACGGATAAACTAGACGCTGTAGGAAATACCACGGCCGCTACCGGAAAAGGCTTTGCCATTGCTTCGGCAGCGCTCACGGCATTGGCACTTTTTGCCGCTTTTGTGGGTATTGCCGGTATTGATTCCATCGACCTCTACAAAGCGCCTGTGCTTGGCGCCCTATTTATTGGCGGGATGATTCCGTTTATCTTTTCTTCTTTAGCCATAGCGGCTGTTGGTAGTGCCGCGATGGAAATGGTGGAAGAGGTACGTCGACAGTTTAGAGAAATCCCCGGTATTATGGAAGGAACAGCCAAGCCGGAGTACGAAAAATGTGTGGATATTTCTACCCAAGCATCGATTAAACAAATGATTTTACCTGGCGCCATAGCATTGGTGGTTCCTGTTTTAGTGGGCTTTGGATTCCGCGGTGTATTTGAAGGCGTTTCTTCTGCCGAAATTCTCGGAGGATTGCTCGCCGGTGTTACCGTATCTGGTGTGTTGATGGGTATTTTCCAAAACAATGCCGGAGGCGCTTGGGACAACGCGAAAAAGTCTTTTGAAAAAGGCGTGATGATCAACGGTAAAATGGAGTACAAAGGCAGTGAAGCCCATAAAGCATCCGTTACCGGAGATACCGTAGGTGATCCGTTTAAGGATACGTCAGGGCCTTCAATGAATATCCTTATCAAGCTGATGTCTATTATGGCTTTGGTCATTGCGCCGCATATACGCGTAGATGATGCACCACAAGGTAGAATAAGCAGTCAAACCACTTCAATGGTATCTACCACTGATGCAGGTGGAGAGCAGGTGTATACCTTGGGCGACCCCAAAGCCATGGAAATTATTGAAATGGCCGCTCAAGAATCAACCTATGAACATGGTCAAGGTGTATTGATGACAGACATGGGTGAGTTTATGGCTGAAATCATTAGCGCTAATGTGTTGCGAAATAACCGCGATCAAGTTACGGGAATCAATATCATGTTTGATGCGGCGGAGGCTGAAAAAGCAGGACTGAAAGGCGTAAACCTTCGTCCAATGTTTATTTCACGCAGCGCTACACAAACAGAATTAGACGATCATCGCTATTACTTCGAGGGGTATGTCGACTTGTTTGGTGGTAAAAAGTTTAAAGCGCAATTGGAAGCTCACATCGAACACGAAAACTCTATTGGCGAGGCCATTGTCAGATTAGAGTGATTTTTGATGAATGACAAATAAAAAAGGCGCACATTGGTGCGCCTTTTTTATTTGTCAAGTGTCTCTTGATACGGCCTTATTACCTCAGGTTTATAATTTTTCCCAAGGTTTTTTGACGGACTCATTTTCATCATTAATGCGTTCTAGGATGTACCTTCCAGGGGTTATGTTCTCGGGGATTTCCAGATGTTGAATGTTATGTCCGCTTCTCTCGACAATGATTTGTCCGTGCAAATTGTATAGGCGAACGTGCTTAACACCAGTGGACCAGTTGATTTGCTTATTGCCAGGATTGGGAAAAATTTTGTCTGTATCTAAGTGGTGTCCACCAACGGAGAAACTTGTAAAATGCAGAGAGTCACTAGGTGCTTCGCATCCGGTAGAACTAAGCGCAATGGCTTGGTAATATCCGTTTTGACTCACAAATACCCAGCTTGAGTCGGCGCCTGGTATAAGGTTTCCGTTCACAAACCAACGATACGATGTGGCATTGGCAGAATTGGCGACCACTCGGTCAAAATCCAAGATGATGCTTGGTGTGTCAACAGGTTCGCCAGCACCTACAGTAACAGTTTGCTGTGTGCTGTTATTGTCACTGTCAAACGCCGTTACCGTGTATTGACCCGGACATAAATTGGTGTTTTGACCGCCAGAAATGGTGAAAGAAAAAGGTGCGCCGGCACCACCGGTAGCACTTGCATTGATTTCACCGTCACATTCTCCAGGACAGCTCTCATCGGTTACGTTGACCATAAGATTTATCGGAGCTGTAGCAACGTCTTCCGAAACGGTTTTAGACGATAGCGATACTTGATTGTTGGTATTGCTTCCACTTGAGGCCAAACAGGCCACGTAAAATGTGATGTCGCCGGTTCCCGCTGAAGGAGCCGTCCAATCAACCGTCCAGGTGCGGGCATTAGAGGTGCCACTGTTGCCGCTGTTTGTGTGCGTAACGGCGTTTCCACCATTGACCACTTGTACGCTGGTGTTGGGAGCGCCGAATCCACCAACCTTACTGTCGTTCGAATCCTCGGCAGTTATTTGAAACCCAAAGGTGTTGTTTGTGGGGTGTGTGATGGATATGGTAAGCGTATAGGTTACCCCAGGGTCATATCCCGCAGCAGGAATATTGCTGGTAATCACGTTCATGACGTTGGCAGGGGTTCCGCTATGACAGTTAGAGCAGTTGGTACCGTTGTCGCCCGGAGAACCAGAGTACGTGCCTGTTCGTCCTCCTGAGGGGGCCAATAATAAGGCGCTGGAGACAATCAGAACCAGTAGGATGGAAAGGGTGTATAATTTCTTCATGATCAAATGTTTAATTGTATATACGGTTTTGAATGGCAAATGGTTTACACCGACATCACTATTTTTATGGGTTGGGTGTAAATACACACATCGCCCCAGTCAAATCGCGCCATTCTCACCCAATCTTTTTCAGTGGTCAAAATGGCATCGGCTTTTTGTTTGCGAATGTGCTCTATGTCTTTTTGATCAAATAAATGATGATCGGGAAAGGCCAGGTGGGTGACGTCAATGGATTGACTGCGCAAATGATCGAGTAGGGGTTGCGGATTGGCGATGCCGGTAACGAGTGCAATGCTTTTGCTGCGATCTGGTTTGCCATGCACACAGCGCCATTTACCGTATGCCGTGTGCGAAAATGTTATTGGCGCTGAGCTGTAAGGCTTAATTTGTTTTATAAATGCGGTCTTTTCTTCTTCGCTTATGTTTTTGGGACATTTGGTGACCACAATTTCCGAGGCGCGTTTTGCTCCACTGCGGTGCTCTCGCAAATTGCCCCAAGGCAGCAGACGGTCTTTGAAAAAGGGCTGATGCCAGGTCGTCAACAAAATGCTTTTATCGGGATTGACCCGTCGATGTTGAAAGGCGTCGTCTAAAATGACCAGTTCAATATGCGGGTGACGCTTTTTTATGGTGTCAATTCCGTATTGTCGATCTTCACATACCACCACCAAAACGGCTTGGTTGAGGCGTTTGAGCAGCAGCGGTTCATCGCCTACGCGTTCCGCTACATCGTCGGGATATACTTCGATATAACCTTTGGTTTTTCTGCCGTAACCTCTGGATAAAACAGCGGTTGTGTTGGAGTTGTGTTGCTTGAGCAAGTGATCGACAAACGGTGTTTTCCCTGTGCCGCCTACGCTGAGGTTTCCCACCACCAGCGTTTTAATGGCGGCTTTGTCTAGGCCTTTTTTATGTCGAAGATTGAAATAAACATTGCGCAAACCAATAGCTGTCCCATAAATAAAGGCCATGGGAGCGGTAATCCAAATCCAAAACGGAGATGTGCGGTGGGGAATCATGATTTTAGGTAATCGTCTATTGCGGTATGGGGCGGCATCCAAGTAAGTGATTCTTTGTTTCTAAACCAAGTAAGTTGGCGTTTGGCGTACCTTCGGGTATTTGTTTTAATGGCCTTAACCGCCTCCTCAAAGGTATAGGTGCCGTCAAAATAAGCAAACATCTCTTTGTAGCCAACGGTTTGTAGGGCTTGGTGAGTTCTGTAGGGCAACATGGCGCGTGCCTCCTCTTCCAGTCCTTCGGCGATCATTAATTCGACCCGCTGCTCAATGCGCTGATAAAGTGCGTTTCTCGGCCAGTCTATACCAAACATCTTAACGGGAAATGGAAGCGGATCCGATTGACTTGATTGGATATCAGATATGCGATTTCCGGTGCTGCGAAATATTTCCAAAGCGCGTCCGAGTCTGCGCGGATTGTTAACGTCGACCTTGTTGAAATACTCCGGATCTATGGCCTTAACTTCAGCTTGCAGCCATTCGAGCCCGTGAAGACGAATGTCGTTGTTCACCGCTTGCCGAATGTTTTCTTCCACATCGGGCATGTCGTTAAAGCCATGAATGAGTGCCGACAGATATA
>JAIUMB010000052.1 GCA_022565745.1 Cryomorphaceae bacterium
CATTCTATCAAATGTTGGTGAGCGCCAATATAAAATATTATCAAAAGTAGTTATTGACGTATCTAAAAACCTCGTTGGTTGATTTGTTGCAAAATCTTCGAAGCCAGGATTTTTAATAAGGTTTTGAGCGGTAAGTGATGAGCATAAAAAAACACCTACACTACACCAAAAAATGATGTAGCGTAGGTGATACAATATACAGTGAAACAACCTCATTTACAATTGGATTTTACCGTTGTAGATAAGTTGATTGTTTTTATCAAAGGCTTGGATGATGTAAACGCCTTTGCTAACGGAAGGGAGTTCTATGTGGTTTGTCCCTGTGGTTACATCAACCGACTGAAAGACAGTCCTTCCATCCATGGCAATCACTTTTGTCTTAAAGATCCCATTATTTTCGGGGACATCATACTGATCCGCAATGTGAAGGTTTACTGCGTTATAACCAGATGTCTGTGTATGCCAATTGGCATCAACATCTCCAATATTAGGGGTTTGTGCATAGCGCATAAACTCCAAATGCGCAGGAACAGTAAAATAACTCATTAAACTGGCATCCGGACAATTGGGTGAACTTAACACCAATTCAATTTTATACAATTCATCTATGTTATTTACTGGGTTATTGCTTGGATTCGGATAAAATGTTGGGTTAAATGGATTAAATTGCGACTGACTATAAGTAGGACTAGTTTCATTACGCCCCCCAACTACATTAAAATTATTACCATCCCACTTTTCAATTATCATTTCCCACTCCGCATAATACGGACTGGTAGAAGCCATATTTACCCTTCCCGAACCGGAACCTATTTCAACCGGATTGTTTATGTCCTGTGAAGGTGGAAAAAAGATGGTAGGCGGGTTGATGGGTGTAGCAGGGTCATCCATTTGAAAATCAAAATCAGCCACAGCAGGGGTTGAATTTATACGAATATGAATGTCCACTTGGTGCATATCTGTAAAACAATAATCTTCATATTCAATGGAAATCATAAAATATCCGGTGTTATTTGATAAAAAATCAAACCATGTACTTATGTTAAATGTTTGCAGAAAAGATTGATAATCTGGCATATAAATCCCTACACCACCTGGAGGCCTAGTCCAACCTATTTGTGTAGGGGGCACCTGATTACCAAACCCGCCACTTTGATCAGATTCATAAAATCTTATGGATATCCCTCCAAGATCCACATTTATTGAATTTAAGTCAAAAAAGTGTGTTTCTGGAAAACAGTTGGACAATTCATAGTACCCATTGTCGTTTAATTCAGCATTTTGAATTTCAGGTATTCCAACCGGATCAAATGATGGGTAAAAGACACCTTCAATATTTGTAAACACTTCGTGAGCATTAGGGGCGTCATGCAATGTTAAGTGCGCTCTAAACTCGAATGTTTGCGGAGCTTGATATGGCTGGGGAACATCATAGGGATCTAGAAAAGTACCATAAAGATTACCGTCAAAAACGCTTGGAGCTGTAATCACACCACCGTGAAAGTGCCAAGGGTTAGAAGAGCCTTGAAGCCTGTATTCAACTATAACTTCCACATATGCTCTGGAATTTGGCTGAACGGTTGCGAAATTACTGTAAACATTGAGCGTGTGTCCGTCACATTCATCACCATTAATACTTAGTGAAACTGACCAATCAGGAAACGCTTGCAACCCTGTTGAGATTACGAAAAAGTACAAACACATGAAAAGTGTTTTGCATTTTTGCTGAAACCTGCCTAATGACAAACAGCGGGTTTTAACGTGTGGCCGTGTGGCCGTGTGGCCGTGTGGCCGTGTGGCCGAAAATAGATGTTTTCATGATACATATAAATTGTTAGTTAATAATTATCACAAATTTATGAACAAAAATCGAGAATCAAAAAACTTTAACACTTGCGCAAAAAACCTATACACAGATTTTAGTTTAAATGGTATCAGCCATTACAACCTACCATGCGACTACCTTATCAACGTCACCGTTTGTGTATACCTTACCAATCCAGCAGAAGGCGTTTCTGAATATAAAATGACGCAGGTGTACACATCTTGTGTACAGAAAATACACTTAAAGTTCTATTAACTGTAATGGTATAGCTGGCATAGTAGCGTTTACTCATATACCAAAATTTCGTCAAGTCTTAGTCTTAGTCTTAGTCAACGTCATTTTCAACATCATCGCCCACAACACCACTTTTAAATGACCTTTATCATATATAATCCCAACCGTCATATTCTACCTTTGCAAAGAGAATAAAACGCTATGGAGAAAGACCAGTGTTTCCACTGTGGTGATGTAAATCCCAAAAATGCCGAAGTATACGACGAGAAGCGTTTTTGCTGTAATGGCTGCGTTCAAGTATACCGCTTGCTGTCAGATGCCGGACTTGAGGGCGTATACGAAAACGAAGGCTTCCTCCCCACTGCCAATCAGGGTAAAAAAGACTATGCCTACCTCGATTTGCCGGACATACAAGAGAAACTCATCCGCTATGAAAGCGATGGCTTAAAGGTGGTGAGCTTTGAGTTGCCCACCATTCACTGTGCCTCTTGCCTCTACATACTCGAAGCCATGCCGTCTTGGCAAAATGGCATCAAGCGACTGGATGTGCAGTTTTCCAGCAAACGCGCCATCATATACTTTGACCCGGAAATTATTGCCTTATCCGAAATCGCAAAGCGCCTTCACAGTATTGGCTACCCTTTGAACATCAACTTAGACACCAACGAAAAACGCGTAGATGGCGCCAAGCGTTACATTGCCCCTTTGGCCGTTGCCGGATTTTGTTTTGGCAACATCATGATGTTTAGTTTGCCGGAATACCTCGGCCTCGACAACCAAACCTATCTGCAGTTTGGCCACCTCTTTCGCTACCTTTCAATGATATTGGCACTGCCCGTAATGCTTTATGCTGCCAATGTATGGCACCGCTCTGCTTACCAGGCGCTCAAACGCAAGGTGGTAACCATCGACTTGCCGATTGTGGTGGGTATTTGGGTGCTTTTTCTCAGAAGTGTTTACGAAGTAGTCGCCCTACACCAGCCAGGGTTTTTCGACAGCTTGGCCGGTTTGGTCTTTTTCTTACTCATTGGGAAATGGTATCAGCAAAAAACCTTCGACCGACTTTCGTTCGATAGAAACTTCACCGCTTTTTTACCTTTGGTGGTCAATATTGAAGACAGCAAAGGGAAACTATTACAAAAATCGGCCTCCGATATTTGCAAAGGCGATGTGCTCTTTCTTCGCCACGGAGAAATTATTCCCGCCGACGCACGACTACTGAGTGAAGTGGCAAGCATCAATTACAGTTTTATCACAGGAGAAGCGGAACCCGAAAAGGTCAAGCAAGACACGCAATTGTTTGCCGGCGGCAGCGTGCAAGGCAAAGCCATCCGTGTGCAAGCCCTTCGTCCGGTAGAAGAAAGTTACCTGCACGCCTTGTGGGATGCACGGAGAAAAGGCATTAAAAGCAAGTTTCAAAACATCACCGATTCGGTAAGCGCAGGATTTAGTAAGGCCATTTTGGCCATTGCGGCTTTGGGATTTCTGGCGTGGCTGCCCTTTAATGCCTCCACCGCTGCCATGGTATTTACCGCCGTATTGATTGTGGCTTGTCCTTGTGCCCTGGCCTTGGCTGCTCCCTTTAGCATGGGCAGTGGCATACGCGCCTTGGCCAAACGAGGGGTGTACATCAAAAACCCGGACGCCATGGAGCGACTCGGTACAGTAGATCATTTGATTTTTGACAAAACAGGAACCCTTACCCACAGCGATCGTGAAAAAATTGCATACGAAGGGACACCTTTGTCGTTTTCCGAAAAAGAATGGCTGGCAGCAACCGTCAAGCAAAGTGCTCACCCGGTTTCGGTTGCTTTAGCTACGCATCTAAACATCGAGACTGATATCGACCCGACATCGTTTAAGGAAGAAGAAGGCAAAGGCATCACCGCCACATTTGGCGAACATACGGTACGTGTGGGCTCTGCCTCTTTCACCAATTCAGACGAACGGGATGGCGCTAGGGTATATGTGCAAATAGACGATCAGCCCGTAGGCCATTTTCTTTGGAAAAGCAACTACCGAAACGGTATTGACAACATGCTCAACACATTGGGCAAATCGTATCCCATTGGTCTGCTTTCTGGCGACGGCGATGCAGAGCGAGATGCATTGTATGGGCTGTATAAGGAGTGGAACAGCATGGCGTTTCGTCAGAAGCCAGACGAAAAGATGAATACCGTAGATTCCATGCAGGATTCCGGACGAAAAGTGCTGATGGCCGGCGATGGACTAAACGACACCACCGCGTTAAAATCAGCCTGGTTTGGCTTGGCGGTAAGTGAAAACACCCAATCATTTGGTCCGTCCAGCGACGGCATCATCGAGTCGCAAAATCTCCACCAATTACCAGAAGTGCTCTCCTATGCGCAAAGATTACAGCGCGTTACCAAAGAAAGTTTGCGATTATCGCTGGCATATAACATCATCGGATTGTCGTTTGCCTTGGCGGGAGTCCTCACACCCATTTACTGTGCCATTCTCATGCCGTTAAGTTCCGTGACGGTGGTGGGATACGTTGTATTTCGTGAACGTGTTGTTCGTCAGAAAGTATTTGCTCAGTCTAACACGACCACTTCTCCCATTTCCAAGCGGTATCGTTCGCCGCTTTCCAGACAAGTTGCTTCATGATTGTCGTCAAAGTGCAGTCGATGCCCATAAGCACTCACCCAACCGATTTGTTTCGCGGGATTTCCCACCACCAAAGCATAAGCAGGAACGTCTTTGGTCACCACAGCTCCAGCACCAATGAGTGCATACCGACCAATTTCTATCCCACATACAATGGTGGCATTGGCACCAATGGACGCCCCTTTTCGAATATTGGTAGCCACGTATTGATCGCGTCGAACAACCGCTGAGCGGGGATTCAAAATATTGGTAAACACCGCCGAGGGACCGATAAATACGTCATCCTCGCAGTGGACCCCGGTGTATAAACTCACATTGTTTTGCACCTTGACATTGACCCCTAATGTCACCTCCGGACTAATGACGCAGTTTTGACCGATGTTGCAGCGTTCTCCAATGACGGCATTGGGCATGATGTGTGAAAAATGCCAAATCTTGGTGTCATTTCCAATACGGCAACCATTATCAATAACAGCTGTAGGATGAATTTGCGGAGGTTTACTTTCCATTAAACGGATGTTTTTCTGTGGGGTATTTGACAAATGGGTGATAATCGCCTTTGGCGCCAACGGGTTTGGCGTTGCGAATGTTGTGCGCCAACTGAATAGAATGGCGTGCTTCCTCGATACCAAAGCCACGGTGTTCATTAATGGCGCGATAAGATTCGGTATGTAAATTGGTGAATCCAGATGAAAAATCACAGTCTTCTCCATCTACAGTCATATGTCGTTTGGTTAATCCTTCCCCCAATTTGTTGTTAATGCTTAAAAACCAACGCACACGCGCTTGCGGCAGCGATAAAAACCCGGCTGCTCGATCATGGGTGTGTAAGTGAACGATAGATTCTACGGGCACACCAAAAATCCACTGAAGCACATCGAAAAAATGGATACCAATGTTGGTGGCAATGCCGCCACTTTTGCTCACATCCCCTTTCCATGAGGCATAATACCAATACCCACGTGGTGTAATGTATGTCAAATCAACATCATATATCTTACCCGGATTTTGCTGTACTTTTTGTTTAAGTGCCAATATATTGGGGTGTAATCGCAATTGCAGAATGGTATAGACATGTTTTCCTGTTTCCCCTTGCAAATCAGTGAGTGCATCTACGTTCCACGGATTAAGCACCAGAGGCTTTTCGCAAATGACATCTAAACCGCTTCGCAATCCAAAGCGGATATGTGCATCGTGCAAGTAATTGGGCGAGCAAACTGTGAGGGTATTGACAGGTGAATGCGTACGTCGGAGCTTATCGATATGGCGGTCAAAACGTTCATATTCTGTAAAAAACGCCGCTTTGGGAAAATACCTATCGATTACCCCCACACTATCGCTAGGGTCGTGTGCAGCCACGAGTTCACCGGCGGTTTCACTGATTGCTTGCATGTGTCTGGGCGCAATATATCCGGCCGCTCCGGCCAATGCATAGGTTTTTCTACTCATAATGGACAAAAGTACGAGAGATTTTTCTACCTTTGGCACCAAGTTAGAATACTGCATGAACAAGAAAGTCATTCTCGATGAAAAACTGATACAGATAACGTTGGAGCGATTGTGCTTTGAACTTATCGAACATCACGACGATTTTTCACAGAGCGTACTAATAGGACTTCAACCACGCGGCGCCGCTTTGGCCAAGCGTTTGCGTGACATGCTCATGGCGCGCGGTGTAGAAAATGTACCTTTGGGACTGTTAGACATCACCTTTTTTCGCGATGATTTTCGCAGAAGAGGTCAACCGCTTCAACCCAATCAAACCCACATCGACTTTTTGGTAGAAAACAAGCGCGTAATTTTCATTGACGACGTGCTTTACACCGGACGAAGTGTGCGCGCTGCCTTAGATGCCATTCATTCCTTTGGTCGACCGGCAGACATTGAGCTACTGGTATTAATCGACCGCCGATTTAGCAGAAAACTACCCATACAACCTAGTTATTGCGGCCACCAAGTAGATGCCATCGACTCTGAACGGGTATTGGTTGAGTGGGGCAACGACGATAAACGTGATCAAATCAGCATAATCCCTCATGAGTCAACTTAGCTCTGACCACCTTTTGGGCATTCGCGACCTGGTTCCCGAAGACATTGAATTGATATTTCAAACCGCTGATCAATTCAAAGAAGTCATCAATCGCCCCATTAAAAAGGTACCATCGCTTAGAGACATTACCATTGCCAACCTCTTTTTTGAAAATTCCACCAGAACCAAGTTGTCGTTTGAACTGGCAGAAAAAAGACTCAGTGCAGATGTCCTTAACTTTTCCGCCTCTGGGTCTTCGGTTAGTAAAGGAGAAACCCTCATTGATACCGCCAACAACATTTTGGCCATGAAGGTGGATATGATTGTGATGCGACACCCATTACCTGGGGCTGCGAGTTTTCTATCTCGTAACGTGAATGCCACCATAATCAACGCTGGGGATGGAACCCACGAACACCCCACCCAAGCGCTTTTAGACGCCTACTCCATTCGTGAAAAAAGAGGCTCACTCAAAGGGGTTAAAGTAGCCATTGTTGGCGATATACTTCACTCTCGCGTGGCCTTGTCAAACGTGTTTTGTCTGCAAAAGGCTGGTGCTGAAGTGATGCTTTGTGGTCCGAGAACGCTTATGCCAAAATTTGCGGAAAGTTTGGGCGTGAAGGTCACTTACAACCTCAAGGAAGCCATTGCTTGGTGCGATGTGGCCAATATGTTGCGGGTTCAGAATGAGCGCATGCAAACTGGGTACTTTCCCAGTGTTCGCGAGTACACCATGCAGTTTGGGTTGACCATGGACATTTTAAAGCACGCCGACAAAGACATCACCATCATGCACCCTGGCCCCATCAATCGCGGGGTAGAAATTACCAGCGAAGTTGCTGACAGTGATTACAGCATCATTCTCAATCAGGTTGAAAATGGTGTGGCGGTGAGAATGGCTGTGTTGTATTTATTGGCGCAAAAAAGACAGGAACAATAAGCAATAAGGCACGTAATTTGCTTAACATACTTAAAGGTGACGTGTTAACAATTTCGCTGTACCTTTGTCAATCATTAGTCAAAAAAAACATCTAAAATGAAACATTTATTTTCACTATTGCTGATCGCCGGTTTGGGTTTTATGGGTTTTGCACAAAGCAACGGACCGGAAATTACCTTTGAAGAAACCACTGTTGACTACGGCACCATCGAAGAAAAATCAGATGGTACTCGTGAGTTTGTTTTCCGCAACACCGGAAACGAGCCTCTTATCATTGAACGTGCGCAAGGAAGTTGTGGTTGCACCGTGCCTGAATGGCCTCGCGACCCCATCATGCCCGGACAAGAAAGTAAAATAAAAGTCACCTACGATACCCGTCGTTTAGGTGCCATCAGCAAGTCTGTTCGCATCTATTCAAATGCCTCAAACACCGATGCACAAGGGGTAACCACCCTTCGAATCAAAGGCAAAGTAGTTAAAGCAGAGGAAGTTCCGACCACTCCCTTAAATAATTCACAAGGTCAGAGCAGCATTCGCAATAAATAGAAAAATATTTATGACCTTTGTCCCATCGCAATAGCGATGGGATTTTTTTTTGTACCCGACGATTTTGCTCGGGAAGCTTAACTTAACAACGTGTCATGCTAGCCATATCAAAAAAAGGACTCCGTATGCCGGAGTCGCCAATTCGCAAACTGGTTCCCTATGCTGAACAAGCTGTAGAAAAGGGCGTAAAAGTGTATCAACTCAACATTGGTCAACCCGACCTTCCAACACCCAAAGTGGTGTTGGACGCCGTAAGAAACATTGACCTTGAAATATTAGAATACAGTCACTCGGCCGGATTGACGGAGTACCGTCAGGCTTTGGCGAGATATTATAGAAACAATGGCATAGAAATATCCACAACCGATTTAATCGTGACTACAGGTGGATCTGAAGCCTTGAGTTTTACCATGGGTACCATTGCCGACGAAGGGGATGAGGTTATCATACCAGAGCCCTTTTATGCCAACTACAATGGCTTTTCTACCGCATACGGTGTAAAGGTTGTTCCAGTAACGGCTACCATAGAAACCAACTTCTCCCTCCCTCCTATTGAATCTTTTGAGGAGAAAATTACAGATAAAACCAAGGCCATTATCATTTGTAATCCAGGTAATCCAACCGGATACTTGTACACGAGAGAAGAGCTTGAGAAGCTCAGAGATATGGTCATTAAACACAACTTGTACTTGGTCGTAGATGAGGTTTACCGCGAGTTTACCTACGACAACCACAAGCACATTTCCATATTGGAATTTGAAGGATTAGAAAACCACGCCATTGTGGTTGATTCTGTGAGCAAGCGTTATAGTATGTGTGGCGCGCGCATCGGTTGTTTGATTTCCAGAAACAAGGAAGTCATCTCTACGGCTATGAAATTTGCACAAGCACGTCTCAGTCCGCCAACCATCGAGCAAATTGCTGCTCAAGCGGCTATGGACACGCCTTCTTCATATTTTAAAGAAGTGGCAGAAGAATACACCAAGCGTCGTAATGTATTGGTCAATGGCCTTAATCAGATTCCCGGGGTTATATGTCCTATGCCCACTGGTGCTTTCTACTGTGTTGCTAAACTACCTGTAGATAATGCGGATGCCTTTGCGCGCTGGATGTTGGCTGAGTTTGAAGAAGACGGTGCTACTTTAATGGTGGCGCCAGCTGAAGGGTTCTATGCAACCCCCAATCTTGGCAAACAAGAAATCCGCTTGGCTTACGTTCTGGAAGTTGACGTATTAAAAAAATGCCTCAATATTTTGAAAAAAGCTTTAGAAGTATATCCTGGTAGAACAAAGTAATGGTTGTCAAAGAAAACGCGTCTCTGAAAAGCCTCAATACCTTTGGCCTCGACGTGGTCGCTGCTCGTTACGCGCGCATTACGTCAAGGGAGGAGCTCTATAAGATCAAAGAACTGCCAAAGCCGTGGTTTTTTCTTGGCGGTGGCAGTAACATCTTGTTTACGCGTGATTTTCCCGGTACCATCATTCACATTGATTTACGTGGTCGCGGCATAGATGCCGACAACGGCAATGACGTACTGGTATACGGCATGGCTGGTGAGAATTGGCATGAATTTGTTCGCTACACCCTGCAATTGGACCTAGGGGGTATTGAAAACCTATCACTCATTCCCGGCAACTTGGGAACCGCTCCCGTACAAAACATCGGTGCATACGGTGTTGAAATCAAAGACGTTTTTCACGAACTAGAAGCCTTTGATACGGAGAATGGTGAATTTGTAAAATTCAATGCCCAAGATTGTCAATTCGATTACCGTCAATCATTCTTCAAACAAAAAGGGAAAGGCCGTTACATCATCACGAAAGTTGTGTTAAAACTCTCCAGAAAACACAAACTTCATACAGGATACGGAGCCATTACATCTGAGCTTGAAAACATGGGTATTCATGCACCAGATATTCACGATATATCTCGGGCAGTTGTTCGTATACGCATGTCAAAACTTCCCGACCCTGCCATGTTGGGTAATTGTGGTAGTTTTTTTAAAAACCCCGTTGTATCCAAAGAGAAAGCTGAAAGCTTGCTTAAAAAGCATCCCGAGATGCCATCTTATCCTGTAAGTGATACGGAAACAAAAATCCCTGCTGGCTGGCTAATAGAACAGTGTGGTTGGAAAGGAAAGGCTGAAGGAAATGCCAGCATGCACAAGCAACAAGCGCTGGTGCTGATTAATCTAGGAAATGCAAGCGGTGCCGAGTTATATGCGCACGCGCAACGCGTTAAACAATCTGTAAAAGCATTTTTTGATATCCAACTGGAAGAAGAGGTTAACGTGCTTTAATGTATCTTTGCATCATGGAATTATTTATCATCAGTGCAATTTTTTTAGGTTTGGCGTTCGCAGGAATCGCCATTAAAATATGGGGCAAAAAAGGTGGAGAGTTCTCTGGCACATGTGCCTCTAACAGTCCTTTTCTCAATAAAGAAGGTGAAGCCTGTGGTTTTTGCGGTGCTTCACCAGAAGATAAGTGCAAAAAAGAAGAGCAGACGGCATAGAGACATCACGACTGGTAATTTTGTAAAGTTAGGTACATGTACCATATCCTTTTACAAGATAATAGCCTTTTTAATTGTTGTGTCATTTTAATTAGCACCATTCTGTCCCTCTAACGCTCCTCTTTTCCTTTTTTCCATACTGGTACGCCCTCCTTCATCCAATCTGGCATTTGGGCAGCTTTTAGATAGTAGTCGTAAAAGGAGGACACACGCTCAGACAAATCCATTCTATTGGCCCAACGCGTGAGGTTATGTTCCTCATTGTTGTATACCAACAACCACACATCTTTTTGCTGCCTAATCATCGACATATAAAGTTCTATGCCTTGATACCAAGGAACAGCACCATCATTGTCGTTGTGCATAATCAGCAGTGGCGTTTCAATTCTATCGGTATAAAACAAGGGACTGTTTTCTAAATACGGCGCGAGGTTTTCGTGCATGGGTACGCCTAAACGGCTTTGCCCTTCCTCATATTGCATAATTCTACTGTGACCGGTCTTCCAGCGAATCCCCCCATAAGCACTTGTCATATTACTTACCGGAGCCCCAGAAAATGCCGCTTTAAAACGATTGGTTTGCGTGACCAACCAAGCCGTTTGGTATCCGCCCCAGCTCTGGCCATTAAGCGCCATGGCATCGCTGTTGATCCAGGTATTCTGGTTAAGTACGGTATCTAACCCTGTCATAATGCAATCGTAGGCACTCTGTCCGGGCTTTCCGGTCTCATAAGCGATATCGGGAACAAAAATCGCGTATCCATTACTCACATAGTATGGAAAGTTGATAATACTTCTACTGGCCGTAGGAATCACATGTCGGTGTATTTGATCGGCATAACGCTCATAGAAATAAACAATAAGCGGTATGGATTCCATATTCTCAGACTGTTCGGGTTTATATAGCAATCCGCGCAGTGAATCTCCATTCACCACGTAATCGACATAAGAAACACTACCCCAGTAAAACGCGTCCTTTTGAGGGTTGGTAATAGAAAGCTTCTCATCTGCTTTGACTTGGTCTAATGACAAACGATACAATTCCGGATAATCGTTAAAAGAACCAATTTGGTATACATATCTATTGCGGTGTTTTGATGCTGAAAAACCGGAAAAAGTAGCATCTGTAAAATGCCGTAAAGTATCGAGCTTACCGTCTTGCAAACGACACAGAGCATTATTTCTGCTATATCGGTCGAAGGCTTGAATGAACGTTCGCTTATCCACGTAATCATCATCTTGATGGGCTTCTAAATACCTATATCTCACATTGCTCTCCGCACCTTTAGTCAGTCGAACTGAGGGCTTACTTGCCTTCATATCCACAGACCAAATGTCGTGTTGGTCATATATCCACAGTTGATTTTCACCTTTGGTAAGTCCCGCAGACCCAAATGGTGGGAACTGATTGGGGATATCCACTTCAAAATTGTGTACTGGCTTCGATATATCAGCTCCCAAAGCATGTTTACGCTTGTTATCTATATCAAAAGAGTACCAGCCTAATGTTGATTCGTCAAATCCATAGGCCCATTTACCAGAAGGCGAAATGTTTACACCATGAGCAGAACTGTCATGTACGATGATTTCCTCTTCGGTAATCAGGTTAATTATTGAATATCGCTTGTACCTGCCAAATGTCCAAATTTGACCGTTGGCATAATCGAGATTAACTGAATGTAATACCAAGGGATGTGATTGATTGAGCTGATAAGTGTATGCTGAGTGCTCACTACCAGGTAGACGAAAGACTTTTCTATTGGCTGTTTTTAAAATGACGGTTTGGAATTGGTTTTCCCAATCTTTTTTACGCACCAATTGTCGAGGCTGCAACTCCTTATCAAAAGGTGTCCAAACATCAACATTTGCTTTATCCTCGTCAAGTAGAGTCGTATCAACCTCTACAATAACTCTATCGGGTTGAACACCAAAAAAGAGAAACTGAGCATTGTTTGTGAAGTGCAGATTTGCTTTTTTATGAACGTTAAAACCATCGACATTTGAAATACGGGTTTGTCTTTTTATGGGGTTTTTCTGTTGGGCATTTACTTCAAAATAATAAAGAGAATAGTCAGCGTCTTCACCGTCAACGGTGTCTTTTGTAGCAATGGCAGCTACTCTCAGTCCTTTTGAAGACACAGTTAGTGCTGCAACATCTTTTAAACCTTTATCTAAAAGAAAACTGGTTTTGGTATTGGCATCAAAATAATGAATATCATATGTTTTTGTAGAATCTACATACGAAGTAAAAACCAAGGCAGTACCGTTTCTGGCCATCGCATAGGATTTACAGTCTTTAAATTGAACAACCTCTGATGGAAAAAAGGTGCGTATAAACAAGGGGTGCAGATCATCCGGTTTGTCAGATTTTTTATTCTTTTTGGTGCTTTTGTCGGCTGATTTTTTCTTTTCATCTTTAGCCTCATCATCAATATTTTCATCCTTTTTCTCTTTGGCTCTCCACGCCAATAAATCATTAATCGTTTCAGACGATTTCCAATCCACAATATCATGAATTGTATCTAAGGTGTTTTTTATTGGTCGAGCAATGATTAATCGATTGGAGGGCATATCCTTTTTGGATACTTTATCAAGAAGCGCTTGTCGTCTGTCTTCTTCTTTAGGTTTTTCTTCAAAATACAGGTACCGTTCAGAAGGTGAAAATACATGCTTAACGCCTCGTTCATAAGATCTGCTAATGGTTCTTGATGCTATGTGAAGCACGCCATCACCTTTTTGGGGATTGCTTTGCCAACTTACCCAAATACCTGAATCGGAAATAGATTTATTGGCTATAACATTCCATGATTCATAGTCTGAATGAGAAAGTGTACGCTTTTGGCCTAAAACAAAAAATGACAGTAATAAAAGGGTAAATGAAAAAACCTTTGACATGGTGGCAAATAATAAACGACAATTTAAAACAATGATAGTGCTCAATCGGAACCATTGAGGTTAAAAGCACATTTGACAAGTGTAAAAATAAAAAAGGCGTCCGAATTGGACGCCTTTTTTAACATTTAAAACTTCTTATGATTTAAGATACTACTTGATATACATTTCAACACGACGGTTGATGTTGTTGTAGTTTCCTAATGGTTGGCCTTTACCTTTAGATTTAATCTCTAGGCGGCTACCGTCAATATTAAAGTTCTTCACAAGATAATCTTTAACGGCTTGAGCACGACGCTCTCCTAGTTTCTTGTTGTATTCTTCAGAACCCACTTTATCAGTATGTCCGACTAAAGTCATAGACAAGTTTTCATTGTTATGAAGAACACGAGCGATTGTTGCTAATCTTTCGCGGTTTGCGGCCGTTACGGTTGCACTGTTAAAGGCAAAGTAAATCTGAGGCAAGAAAGCATCAACAGCATCAGCTTTTGAAAGATCAATTTGACGACCACGAACATCGACCAATGCACCTTTAGGCGTATTTGGCTCAAGGTCTTGGCTATCTGGCACACCATCGCCGTCACTATCCAATTCACGACCATCCTTATCAACTTTTACACCTTTATTGGTAAAAGGATCAGCATCCATGTAGTCAGGAATTCCATCCATGTCTACGTCTAGAGGGCGTCCAGCACCATCAACAGCAACACCTTCTGGGGTATCAGGGTCTTTGTCAAAGTAATCAGATACACCATCTCCATCTGAATCTTTGGTTAATTTATCGATTTTATCTTCAATATCTCTTACTTTGCTGTACATGTCAGACATAGGTGCAGAGTAAACAAGAGATGTGCGATTACCTTTTTTACCTAAATTAAAGGTAACACCAGCATACATGTATGAAAGCACATCGTTGGTTCTTCCAGACTGAATACC
>JAIUMB010000053.1 GCA_022565745.1 Cryomorphaceae bacterium
GTAGAAGTCGACGAAGATGATCACGACCATTAATCAAATCAATACACAACCACCAAACAGGCCAAACCAAATTTTGCGTTTTTAAATCTGGCACTAAATGTGGTTCACACACGCACAAGCGATGTCTTCATGGTATTTTATGTGACCTTTAAAAAAAGCACCCACCATTGTAAAAAATGTTGTAGTAGTTTTGTCATCAGTAAATCAAATAAATATGCTTCACCTTATTCAACTGATTATAGCCCTTCACTTTGCTTCACCTGAACAAAACAACGAAGGCGTTAAGGTATATGCTTCATCTGAATTCCAGGCACTCGCGGCATTATACAGCAAAACTGAAACAACTCAAAACGGCTATCGCGTTCAAATTTTCAACGGCTCAAGAAAAGAAGCCGAAAAGAGAAGGGCAGAGTTCTTGCGCAGTTATCACGAACAAAACCTCCCCGTTTATCTTACCTATGATGCCCCCGAATACCGTGTACAAGTAGGTGATTTTTTAGACCGTATTCACGCCCATCACATCGCACAATTACTTGCCGAGAATTTTTCAAGTGCATTTGTGATTACATCAACGATTGAAACGCCCTGTTGGGAAGAAAAGACAGCCTTAAGTCGTTTTAAAGATCGCCAAACAACCGAAGGCAAAATAAAAATGAGCGAAAACGCCGGTAAGTAAGGTCAGAAAATAAGTCAGCAACAAATAAGCCCCCTTAAACACCTTTTACATGATAAAAAATAACCTTGTTTTATTATCCCTTATTACTATTGTCGGTATCTTTTCATCTTGTGAAAGCAAAGACAAAGGTTCAGAAGCATCATCAACTGGTCAAAAAAGCAACGCCAACACAACTACCGAAACCTCACCTTTGGCAGAAAAAATTGATTCACTTTCTCTGGTAATTGCTGAAGAACCCAAGAACATTGACGCGTTAATTGCTCGTGGAAATGCCTATATCGACAACAAAAATCCGGCATATGCAAGAGCCGATGCCGATGCTGCATTTTTCTTAGATTCTACGAGAAAAGACGTGCTATTGCTTAGAGGTGATGTCAATTATGTATTAAATCAAACACGGCGTTCAAGAGACATGTGGGAGAAGTGCAGTGCCTTGTTCCCAAAAGACACAGAATGCCGACTGAGAATTGCTGAGCTCTACATGGCCATTAAGGACCTAGACAACGCTTTAAAATTTCTGAATGAGGTTTTAGACATCGACGAAAGAAATGCCAATGCATTATTTATGAAAGGTGTAGTCATAAGAGACCGCAACCAAGACACAACTTTAGCCCTCCAATACATTCAAAGAGCCATTGATGTGAGGGATGGCAACTATATCGAAGCGCTTGACATGATGGGAACAATACTGTCTTGGAAAAACGACCCGATGGCCATTCAATACTTCAAGAATGCCATTGCTCTTAACCCCAATAGAGATGATTTGTATTTAAAACTCGGGCTATCGTATGCGAATATTGAAGAGTATAACGCCGCACTTGAAGCCTACGAAAAAGCTTTACAGCTGAATCCAAGAAACGATGAAGTCCACTTCAATATTGGATTTATCAATATTTCATTACAAAATTACGATTTGGCCATCGACAATTTCAACAAGGCCATTGACTTGAAAGAAATGAATGTTAGAGCCATATACGGCCGAGCTTTTGCCTATGAAATGCGCGGTGACGTAATGAATGCAGCTAAAGATTATCAAACCTGCTTGGGTATGTTTCCCGACTATGAGCCCGCAAGAATTGGTTTAGAGCGCATACAGAGAATGACAAAGGACGACAACATCGAACTCCCTTAGTGTAAGCTGCCTTGAGATGTTTGTTAAGGAGACAAGGTGCAAGCATAAAAGCGTCCATCCACATACTTGATGAGCGACAAGCTGATTATGCCGTCGGTTATGAACGTTTGAGTGATGCCCACTGCTCATCGGATAGTTGAAGGAGGAAATTCATTTCCCCGGCACCTTTTAGCCATTCACCACCATCTATGGTAACAACTTCTCCATTGATGAATGCTGCGAAATCACTTAATAGATAGCTGGCTAAGTTCGCCAATTCACGATGATCACCAGCTCGTTTTAATGGAATTTGGTTAATCACCCCTAACTTTTTGTCTAAACCGCCAGGAAACAATCGTTCCCATGCACCTTCAGTTGGAAAAGGCCCGGGGGCAATTGCCACTTGGCGAATACCGTACCTTGCCCATTCTACAGCCAAGCTTCTCGTCATTGCCAACACACCCGCTTTGGCCATTGCAGAAGGCACAACAAATGCAGAGCCCGTAGAGGCGTAGGTGGTTACTATATTCAGCACCGTTTTACATCCTTTACCAGATTGAATCCAATGTTTGCCTAAAGTAAGCGTACAGTTTTTACTACCTTTCAAAACGATGTCAAGCACCGTATCAAACGCATTATGACTCAAAGAAGCTGTTGGCGCGATAAAATTACCAGCTGCATTATTGATTAATGCGTCAATATCCCCAGAGGATTTTAAGAAATAATCGATGGCAGTTTCAACCTCCTCGGCATTGCGCACATCACACGGATGAATCCAAATATGCCCATCGCCAAAGTGCTGCAACTCATTTTTGGCAGCCTCAAGTGCCTCCAACTTCCTGCTCATGATGCAAAGATTAGCCCCCAACTCTATGAGCATTTTTCCCATAGAAAAACCCAACCCGGTAGCGCCCCCGGTAATAAGTATGGTCTTTCCTTTAAATGAATCTTGGGGAAGCATGGCATTTTTTAGAGGCTGAGGAATATTCATTGTTGAGCAGTTTATATTTTATTAAAACAATATGAAATTTGACAGCACAAGGTAGTTGAAAAATTCAAACCAACACAAGACATTAACGAATTAAATGATTCGACTGTTCAAAGACCTTATAAACAAGCCTTTTAAATCTGTAAATTTTACGACTTGACATCCACAAATTAATGGAGCTTCTCTCATGTGATTGGAATAAAACGTGCATAACAAGTATGTTCTCACACAAAATAATGATGAATTGGATGTTACATCCTAAAAAACATTTTGACCGGATGAAGACGTCTATTACAACCCTTTGAAAAAAATTACACCATTAACAAACAACAAACCTTCCCACCCTTGGTTAATAAATAAATTTAATTCGCACTTTTGCATTTTAAAAAATACCATGTCACGTTCTATCGCCCCATTTATTTTGGCAAGTGTCACATTTGTGGCCTGTAACTTTAATAGCAACAACAACCTTATGCAAGAACCCAAGGCAAAGAAAATCCCCAAGGTACTAGAAGTCCATAATCATCAACGTATTGACCATTACTACTGGTTAAACGAAAGAGAAAACCCCAAGGTCATCGATTATCTCAATGAGGAAAACGCTTACCGCGAGCATATTATGGCTGGCACCAAAGATTTACAGGACAGTCTATACAAGGAAATTAAAGGCCGCATAAAAGAAGACGACGAGTCTGTGCCCTATCTTCTTGATGGATATTGGTACTATACCCGATATGAAACTGGAAAGGAATACCCTATTTACTGTAGAAAGGCCGACAAAGAAGGCGCTGCTGAAATTGTTCTTTTTGATGTGAACGAAATGGCAAAAGGCCACGAGTATTACCAATTGGGTGGGATGCGCATTAGTCCAGATAATCAAAAAATCGCCTTTGCTGTTGATACCGTAAGTCGTCGAATATACACGATCTACGTCAAAGACCTTGAGAGCGGGCTCATTCTGCCATATAAAATGGAAGGCACCACTGGCAATTGCAGTTGGGCTGCCGATAATCAAACTTTATTTTTCAGTAAGCGCGATCCACAAACCTTGCGTTCCAACCAAATATTTCGTTATACGCTTGGCGGGAAAGATCCCGTATTGGTTTTCGAGGAAAAAGATGAAACATTTGTTTGTTCAGTAGGTAAAACGCGCGACAAACAACATCTACTGATTCACTCAAGCTCTACGGTTTCCGATGAATATCGATATTTAAAGGCCGATGATCACCTTGGAGAATTTAAAATTTTCCAGCCCAGAGTTCGCGATTTAGAATACAACATCGATGGATTTAACGACCAGTGGTATATTGTAACCAATGCGCAAGATGCCACCAACTTTAAATTAATGACCACCGATAAAAACCAAACAGATGTGAGCAGCTGGAAAGATCTCATTTCACACAGAAGTGAGGTATTATTAGAAGATGTTGAGTTGTTCAATGACTTTTTGGTGGTAGAAGAAAAATACAACGGCCTCACTCGTCTGGGTATCCGCATGTGGAACGACTTTTCCAATACCATATATGTAGATATGGATGACCCTACATACGGATTGGGTTTGGGCAATAACCCCGAACCCAGTCAAAGACGCATCCGCTTTGGATACAGCTCTCTTAACCAGCCTGCCTCCGTTCGAGAATACGACATCGACAAACAAACCACGGAAATTTTAAAGGAAACAGAAGTGGTTGGAGGTTACGATAAAGCTCAGTATATATCAGAGCGAATATGGGCTGTGGCCAAAGATGGCACAAAAGTCCCTATAAGTTTGGTACGTCACAAAGACACGCCTTTAAACGGAACTGCGCCGTTGGTTCTGTATGGATATGGAAGTTATGGCTACAGCTTAGACGCCACTTTTAGTGTGGCTCGACTGAGTTTGCTGCAACGCGGATTCGTTTACGCAATAGCGCATATTCGCGGGGGTTCGGAAATGGGGCGTCAATGGTATGAAAATGGCAAATTGCTAAATAAACGCAATACATTTACCGACTTTATCGCGTGCGCCGAACATCTGATCAATGAGCGGTACACCAACAAAAACAGAATTTTTGCTTGGGGCGGCAGTGCGGGCGGACTGCTCGTAGGCGCAGTGGCAAATATGCGTCCTGAGCTGTTTAAAGGCGTTGTTGCTGAAGTCCCATTCGTTGACGTGGTTACTACTATGCTCGACGAAAGCATTCCCCTCACAACCGGAGAATATGACGAATGGGGCAACCCCAACGATAAACGCTATTATGAGTATATGAAGTCGTATTCACCTTACGATAATGTAACAGCGCAAGATTATCCTGCCATGTTAATTACAACCGGGCTTCACGACTCACAAGTGCAATATTGGGAGCCCGCCAAATGGATTGCCAAGATAAGAGAAGTGCGCACCAACAACGAACCTCTCTTAATGTTCTGTGATATGACCACTGGTCACGGAGGTGCGTCCGGACGATTTGCAGCCCTTAAAGAGGTTGCTATGAAATATGCTTTTGTCATTGATGTATCCAGGGCAATAAATTAGCATTGCTTGCGTTGTAGAATTAATTCTGGCAATTAACTCATTTTTTATAAATATGATGTTAATGCAACTAATTTTTTTACTACATTTACATCGTAAAAACAATTCAACATGAATCCTGATCAATTCAACAATGAGCCTCTAGCAAAAATACTTGCTTTTGTAAGCAAGCAGTATGTTGGTGTGGCCTCAAAAAAACTGTCCAAACTCGATATTAAGCGCTATTACTATGCGCTTTTAATTATTGAAGAAGAGCAACCGGATATCACCCAGCAAATGTTGGCTGACATCATGAAGATTGATAAAGTAAGCGTATTCAGAATGGTCGACTATTTTTGCAAATACGAGATTCTAGAAAGAAAAGTAAACATCGAAGATAGGCGTTCACAATACCTTCAGCTTACTGAGCGCGGCAAAAAAATCACGCCTTTGATACGCAAAATTTATAAAGAAGTCAATGCCACGGCATTTAATGGAATAAGCAAAGAAGAAAAAGCCGCCTTTTTCAAAATATTGGGAAAAATATCCAGCAACCTTGAAGCTGCGCCCAATGCGGATATTAAAATCGACCTTAAAGAATTGGGTTCAGCCAAACCAAGAAAAGTTCTTTCTTCTTAGATTTATTTTAATTTATCTGAACTTTTTAAGCCGTCTGTGATTAGTATTTTCGCAGGCGGTTTTATTTTGTCTAAAGCACACTTCATTTATCATTGTATTGAAAGCACACACTCTTATTAAATCCGCCATTTTCATCACGTTATTGATCCTATCGGCTTGCCGTTCAAGCAACAGTGATGGCGAACAAAAAGGCCAAGGCGCTGCGCTTGAAGTACGCTACATGATTGTTGAAGGACAACCATTTAGTAAATCACTGACGCTGAATGGCACTTTACTGCCCAATGAAGAAATCACCATGAAAAGTGAAGTAAACGGACGGGTGGTTCGTCTTTTATTTGAAGAAGGTGATTTTGTAAAAAGAGGGCAACTGCTCGTCCAACTCGACGACAGAGACCTGGTGGCAGAATTAGAAAAAACCAAGGTGCTCTATAATCAAGCAAAAATTGATGTGAATAGAAGGGAAGGACTGCTAAAATCCAAAGCCATTTCTGAAGAAGAATTTGACACGTTTGCCAACCGAGAAAAAGAGTTAAAAGCAGAAATTAATCAACTCGCAGCCAGAATAGACCAATATCGTATCAATGCCCCATTTGATGGTGTTGTTGGATTGAGAAACATTTCCAGTGGAACCATGATTAGCACTGGTGAATCCATTGCATCCCTTACGATGCCCCACCCACTTAAACTGGAATTCTCTGTACCGGAACAATACGCCCAATTGGTCAAACGCAACGACACCATTCATTTTACTTTACGCGACAACAGCGACACCCTATCTGCAACCGTATTCGCCACCGATGGACGAATTTCGCCTACAACAAGATCTCTTCGCGTTCGAGCCCTCTACAATAACAAGACAGAAAAGCTGATCCCTGGCGCCTATGCCAAAGTCATCTACCCTCTTGAAGTCTATGATGAGGCTATTTTGATTCCTACCGACGCTGTTATTTCCTCATCAGATGGCCAGCGGGTAATCAAAATCCACCGAGGGAAAGCACAACCTACACTTGTGGAAACTGGAGAGCGTACCTCAGACGATGTTCAAATTACTCGCGGCTTATCTTCAGGAGACACCATAGCATTGACCGGACTACTTTACCTTCGTAAGGACATGCCCGTAACCTTACAAGAAAAGCCATAACGTATGAACCTTCCATCGCTTTCCATAGAGCGGCCGGTTCTTACCACCGTTTTTTCAATCGTCATCCTTTTGTTCGGAATTATTGGAATGACGTATTTGGGTGTACGTGAATTTCCCAATGTAGACCCGCCAATCGTTACCGTTACCACCGACTATCCAGGCGCCAACGCTGGGATTGTAGAAACACAGATTACCGACCCTATTGAAGAGAATATAAGTGGCATTGCTGGTGTACGCTCCATCATCTCAACCAGCAGTGACGGCCGAAGTACCGTAAAGGTGGAATTTGAACTAGGCGTTGATATGGAAGCTGCCGCCAATGACGTGCGCGATAAGGTTGGTCGCGCTACCCGACTGCTACCCCCCGACAGCGAACCTCCCATCGTTGTTAAATCTGATGCCGATTCAGACGTCATTATTTCCATTACCGTTCAAAGTAAAAAAAGAAGTCTATTAGAGCTATCTGAGATTGGCGATCAAATTTTTAAGGAACGCTTACAAACCATTCAAGGCGTAAGTGAAATACGTATTTGGGGAGAAAAAAAATACGCCATGAAACTGCTCATGGATCCATTAAAAATAAACGGATATGGACTTACCCCAATGGATATTCGTCAAGCGCTAAACAACGAAAACGTAGAATTGCCAAGCGGTAGAATTGAAGGCAATCGCATGGAACTCACCATACGCACCTTTGGTCGGCTGAGTACAGAGGAGGAGTTTAACAACCTTATCATCAAAGAAGAAGACGGACAACTCGTTCGGTTTAAAGACATTGGTGAAGCACGTATTTTACCAGAAAACGAGCGTTCTTTACTTCGTGGCAACAACGGCATTCCCATGATCGGCATTGCCATAACGCCGCAACCAGGAACCAACTACATTGAAATTGTCGACGACGTCAACAAGCGTTTAGAGCAAATTAAAAAGGAAATTCCCGACGACCTTGAACTCGGTGTGGCACTCGACAGCACCGAACCCATTCGTCAAGCCATTTCAGAAGTAAAAAACACCATCATCATAGCCTTTTGCTTGGTGTTGATCATCATATTTATGTTTTTACGCAATTGGCGCACCACCCTCATCCCCATCATTGCCATTCCCATCTCATTGGTAGGTGCATTTTTTGTGCTCTACATAGCTGGGTATTCCATTAACATTCTCACCTTATTGGGAATTGTATTAGCTACTGGGTTGGTGGTTGACGACGCCATTGTGATGATGGAAAACATTTATGCAAAAATTGAACGAGGCGTCAAACCAAAAGAAGCCGGGCACAAGGGCGCTAAAGAAATTTACTTTGCCATCATCGCTACCACCATTACCCTCATTTGTGTGTTTTTACCCATCATCTTTTTGCAAGGATTAACCGGAAGATTGTTTAGAGAATTTGGCGTCGTCGTAAGTGGCGCCGTTATTATTTCTACCTTTATTTCGCTTTCTCTAACCCCCATGTTGAGTACTAAATTACTGAGACAAAAAGCAAACAAAGGGTTATTCTATAGAAAGACAGAAATCTTTTTTCACGGGTTAAACAAGTGGTATGCACGCACTTTAGAAGCCTTTATGCAAAAGCGATACTTGGGTATTATTTCTATGGGCGTTATTGCAATTATTGTTGTTTTGGTAGGCCGAATTATTCCTTCTGAATTGGCTCCACTGGAAGACAAAAGCAATTTACGCATTATTGCCACAGCTCCAGAAGGCACCTCTTTCGAGCGGATGAATGATTTCATGACTGAATTGATTGAGCTCACAGATACACTCCCTGAAAAAGAAAACCTCTTATCGGTTACATCACCAGGTTTTGGGGCATCGGTTAGCGTAAACTCTGGATTTTTAAGACTGCGCCTAAAACGGCCACAAGACCGTGAAAAATCACAACAGCAGCTGGCGGCAGAGTTATCAAAACGCCTGCCCTCATACAACTTTGCCCGCGCATTTGTTGTACAACAGCAAACCATTGGAGGAAACAGAATGACATCGCTACCCGTGCAGTTTGTTGTTCAAGCACCCAATTTTGAAAAACTAAAGGAGCTGTTGCCCGCATTTATGGAGAAAGTCAACGAAAGTGAAGTCTTTGACGTTTCTGATCTCGATTTAAAATTTAACAAACCAGAATTACACGTCACCATCAACAGAAAAAAGGCCAACGAGCTCGGTATATCTGTCAATGATATTTCAGAAACACTGCAGCTATATTACTCAGGACTTAGATACGGTTACTTCATCCGTGACGGCAAACAATATGAGGTTATCGGACAAGCAGAGCGTTCTTCACGCAATAAAACCTCAGACATTAGAAAACTTACCGTTCCTAATAAATACGGTGAAATTGTGTCTATGGAAAGTCTCATCAATATCGAGAACCGCATCAGCTCTCCCATTTTGTACCGTTTTAATCGGTATAACTCTGCCACTGTTTCAGCTAACCCTGCCGATGGATATAGCTTAGGAGATGGGATTGAAGAAATGCGCCGCATAGCCGCTGAGGTATTTGACGACAGCTTCTCCTCCGCTCTGGACGGTCCGTCTAAAGAATTTGAAGAAAGTTCTTCAAGCTTATACTTTGCCTTTTTATTAGCCTTGGCGCTAATTTACTTGACCTTAGCGGCTCAATTTGAAAGCTTCAGAGATCCTTTAACCATCATGCTAACTGTGCCATTAGCCATCGCGGGAGCGCTTTTAGCGCTGTGGTGGTTTGGACATACGTTGAATATTTTTAGCCAAATCGGTATCATTGTTCTCATTGGTATTGTAACCAAAAACGGTATTCTCATTGTTGAATTTGCCAATCAAAGAAAGCGCGATGGTTTATCAGTAATGGATGCTGCCATTGATGCTGCTAGAGAGCGCTTTAGACCAATCCTAATGACCAGTATGGCTACTGTTCTTGGTGCCATTCCCATTGCCATTGCTCTTGGAGGAGGCTCAACCAGTCGCATTCCAATGGGCGTTGCCATTATTGGAGGACTGCTATTTTCACTTGGTTTAACCCTGTATGTCATTCCCGCTTTATACACGTATATTACCCCAAAAACCAAAGCCAATGATTCGGAGTAAATTCATACTCATAGGGATTCAACTTTTGGGTATTGGGCTATTTGCACAGGCACCCGAAACCTTGAGCTTACAACAAGCCGTTGCTTTGGCCATCGAGCACAACTTTCAAGTAAAGCTCGCGCGTGCTGATGCCGACATCGCGGCTCTCAATAACCACGCAGGTGAAGCAGGGTTTCTACCTGAACTCAATCTGGATTTTGATGCCAGTGAATCTAACCAAGACATTAATCTAACATTCTTCTCCGGCGAATCCGTTAACCAGGAAAATGCACGCAGTCAATCCTTAAGCGGACTGGCAAGGGTGGATTGGACTTTATTTGACGGCATGCGCATGTTTGCCACTCGAGACCGCCTCAAGGCCATTGAAGCAATGACTCGACAACAATTTCAGTGGGAAGTGGAAAACACCATTGCTGAAGTGGTTCACCGCTATGGTGATATTTTAGTTGCTGAAAAAATGCTTGAGTTCAATCGCAGTAATTTGGCGTATTCTCGCAGATTATACGAAATTGCTGAAGATAAATTAGAACAAGGCATTGGAAACCGAACGGAATCCCTTCGTTTGGCCGCTGATTATTATGCCGACAGCAGCATGGTTATCCGTCAACAAAACGATGTATCCATACAAAAACACCGCTTCTGCTATTTAATTGGCGTTAACCCCACCGACGACTTTGAGCTCAACGAACTACCTGAACGTGTAATGAACTTTACACTTAACGATATTCTAGAAAGCACGCAATCCAGCAACCCGGAAATTATCATCAACAAATATCGACAAACCATAGCACAACAAACCATTCGAGAAGAGCGATCTTCATTTTTGCCAACACTAGGTAGCTATGGGGTATACCAAGATATTCGACAAATTAATGAAGTTGGTATTCTTGAACGCAATTTTACAAACGGGTTTAATTACGGTTTGCGACTTCAATGGAATTTATTTGATGGCAATAGAAATCGACGATATATTCAACAGGCACAAATAGTAGCCCAAACCATGGAATGGGAGCAAGAGGATATTGAAAGAAAGGTTAAGTCTGAAGCCATTGCACTTTGGAAAGAATACTTATCTGCAGAACAAATTGGTCGACTAGAAGAAAAAAGCAATGCTTTGGCAAAGGAAAATTTAAGCATTTCTGTAGATCGTTTTGAGAGAGGAATTGCCGAAGACATTGACGTTCGCGAAGCAAGAAGAAACCTTACCGAAAGTCAACTGAGAATGCTACAAGCCAAATCGGAGCAGTATAATGCCACTGCTGAAATACTTAAGTTGACCGGTAAAGGGCGGAGCATATTGGAGTAATGCCATTGCCTACAAAACCTCTACAACAAACACAACACCCTTTCTGACGTTTTCTTTAACATAAACCTTGATTTCTGCAATCTGACTGAGTTCTGAAATCATCCTCATTCCCCCTCCAATATTTAATGCTGAAAAGGAAGCTAAATCTCCCGAGAGCACACGATTGATGTCTTCCGTTTCCTTTTTATTGAAACTCTTTCCAGTATTACTAACCTCAAGCTGATGCAACAAAGGTTCCCACTTTATATCTATCTTCCCTCCATCAGGCGTGAATTTAATGGCGTTATCAATAAGATTGTGAACAACTATGGAAAGGATATTTCGGTTGGTAAATACAGAAACCTTCTTGGGCATTTGCACCTTTATTTCTATTGATTTTTGTAGCGCAAGTCCTCGAAATAGATTGACCTTTTGCATGACCAATTGATATACATTAACTTGCTGTTGCAGTTCTATATGCTCTTCATCTGGATGTTTCCCAGATGACAAAATATCTTCTACATATTTATGTAAATTAGCACAAGTATCATGGGCAATGTCTATGTCTTCTTTTAAACGATCTGTATTACCCGTTTTTAACGCACTAAACATGAAGGTTAAAAACCTCAAAGGAGATCTCACATCGTGTGCAAGAATAGACACTACCCGCTCCCTCTCTTTTGAGAGTGCTTTTTCTTGCTTGATCAAACTTTTCAAATCTTTGACCAAACCTCTCAAGTGTATCGTTTGATCGTCGACCATTTTTTCCAACGTTTCACTCTTAACTTGTAAAAATCTCGTTCTAATTTTTATCACCATGAAAACAACCCCCAACAGACTCACCAAAAGCAACATAAAGAATGGCGTAGTTTTCCAAAAAGGTGGTTTTATGGTAAATAAAAAGGTAACCGTTGATACTTCTCCGTTAAAACTAATGGGTCTTTGTAATTGAAGACTGTATTCTCCTGGCGGCAACCCTATAAAGCGTATAACTTTATTTTTATCCACATCAAGCCATTGATTTTGACTGCTTAGTCTTGCTTTTATGTTGTGTCCGAAACTAAAACCCAAGTGCGGTGCAGCAACTGTGAACTCTACTAAGGAGGTATTTGGCGATAGAGTTGCCTTATGTGAAAACTTCCCTTCATCTGAAATGGCTTTGGTAATAAAGATATGCGGGTCCATAGCGCGCAATGGAATCAGCTCTGGCTTAAAAACAACCAATCCATTCATAGTAGGTAAGTACCAGTAGCCGTTGGGAGCCCTTACCGCACACAAATTACACCCGCCATTAAATTCATTGGTAACAAGTCCTGAAGTCCTGTCAAAATACTGATGATACGGCAGGTGATCTTGTGGTGTCTGAGCGTAGGTCACTAAATCAGATTTTTGAAACTGAAACAATCCTCGATTGGTTGGAATCCAGATCATATTGTTCTCGTCTTCAATTACATAATGTGAGAATCTCAAAAACTCACCAACATCCATCGACAATGGAATTAATTGATCATTTTTCAAAAAATAAACACCTCTTCCATAGGTGTTAATCAAAAGAATTTCATCATCAAGCCTATGTATATATCTTACTTCACCCAGGGCCTTGCCTCCTATTTTTTCAAAGACTTCTGTATCGACATTCCATCGTATGATGCCATTATAAGTACCTATATACACCATTGAATTGGCTGTAAAGTGCATGGATCTAACGGTACTGTTTATGACATAAGACTTTACTACCTCATTATTATTTAAATCATAAGCGTAAAGTTTATATGGATCATCGCCAAGACTATCCGTTCCAACCCACAAGATGTTTCTTAGTGTATCGATATTCAAGCTCAATAATCTACCTGGAAACACATGTGCTGTATCATAACGATTATTTTCGTCCATACTCAATAGTGTATGGTCATGAACGCGGAAAAAACGTCCATCAGGGGAGGCTTCTAACGCATTAAACCACATTTTATAATTGCTGGTATCCGCTTTACCTGTAACATCGATCCGCATACCTGTAGACGTATGTATAAAGCCTTTTGAATCCATGCCTAATCCATAAAAGACATTTCTCAAGCCTATGTCGTTATGCACAAAGTCAAAATGTGATTTTTGTTGCCTAATAAGGCCAAAAGAGTTGGTTGCTTGGTATAAACAGGCTACATCCTCATCGTATAACATGCTATTTATGGCAAAGGATGATTCTTCTATTTCATGTCCAACCTCAATGGCTTGCAATTGGTTTTCACTATTGGTTTTCATTAAATAGACATGCTTGTGCTGAATAAAAAACAACTGTTCTTCTGCACGATTCCAAAAGACTTTATCAAAATTAATCTTGAAGTTTAAAGGGAACTTTTGCATGTGCTTATCTTTAATCACAAGATATTCATTCTTATAAAACACATACAGAGCACCTCTAAGTATTACGGTTAACAAAGGCATTTCAGCTTGAGTAATATAGTTAACCGTATCGTTGTTTCTCACTTGCTTGACAAAACCTACGCCAGCCTCCCAAGAATCTTCTTCAGAAACCAAACGCCAATTTTCACCCTCGTCGGGAAACTTTGTGTCTTGATAAAACAATTTATTTCTGTAGGTCAGATCTTGCCAATTTTTCTCTATGCTCAAAGGCAAATTATCAATTAGCCTTACATTCAAGTCTTTGATTTCCAAAAACTCTCCAGATGCATTACTCGCATAAAGAATTTCACCTGAGCGCGCAAAGTACCTAAATCGATTAGAGCTTAACCCAAGTTCTTCTGCGTTTATCGTGGTAAATAACTCTCCATCAAATCTGGTTAGACCATTTTCCGTACACACCCACAAAAAACCGTATTGGTCTTTAGCGACTGAGCGCACATTATTCTGCGGCAACATTCCTTCATCGGTATAAATGGTTGTGATATATCGATGTTCAATCTGTGCCCGTAATTCAGTTGAAATGGAAAGTAACGCCAAAAACAAACCAAATAGAACGTTTGCTCTTGTTAAA
>JAIUMB010000054.1 GCA_022565745.1 Cryomorphaceae bacterium
GCATCAACGCGTTGCCATTTTTCGCTCTTTTCTTCTTGCTGATCACTGCTGACTTTTTTCGGATAATCAATCGGTTCACTATTTTTATTTAGCTTTTGCAGCCAGTCGTTGAATGAAAGTGCTGTTGCTTTTTTGGATGGCGTTGCATTGTCAGCACTGGTGGGCTCCTCTTTTAATGGTGTTTGTTTCTCAACTTTGGCTGGTGCTACTTCAAATGCTTCCATTCCATCATAGCCATCAGCTGTTTCCTCGATGTGTTCCTCTTGTATTGGTGATTTGTTATGTTCATCGTTTAGGGCTGAGGCATCATCATTGCTTTCGGCCGCTTCAATGGGTTGCTCTTCTGTTTTTTCTTCTATGGTTTTTCCCGATTCGTTACTTATCGATTTGTCTGTGTGTTGCTGAGGTGCTGTTATGTCTTCATCCTTGGCCACATCTTTTGTTTTAGCGATGATGGCTTCGCTTTTTGCTTTTAATGCTGCAATGCGCGCCTGCCAGTTGTTCGAAGAATCGGATTTTGTTTTTTCGCTCACCGGCTTTGAAGTAAGAGGTTTTGTATCCTTTGTGTTCTCAGATTTTGCATCAACCGGCGATACAGCCTTAGATTCCGTTTCTTGCTTAGTTATCGCTTTGGATGTTTTTGTATTGGGCGAGTCTTCCTTTACGACTACTTTTTGAGCCAACGGTTTTTGGGGAGTTTCTTCCGTTGTTTTGGTTTCACGATTTTGAGTTGTTTTTATAATAGCTTCTTCCTTAGAAGTTACAGACGTATTTGCTTTTTTCCCTGCGGCTTCAGCTTGCTTTTCTCCTTTATTCTCTAAACCGGCTTCAGGCTTCTTGTCTTCATATGTATCGAGTTTTTTTGGTGGCGTAAAGTCCAGCGAAGGTTTGCTTGGCTCAAGAACGTCAATGGGGTTTAGGTAATTGAATAAAGCTTTCCTATCGGGACAAACCAGTGCTGCTTTTTTTTGTCTGGCCTGAAAATGGTGGTCTTCATTTGATTTTAGCGCATGCAACAATAGCATTTGTGCAGTGGCAAATAGAGGTTTTTCTTCACACCACAGGGCGAGATCAGTTATGTCCTCTTCTGAAAGAGTGTCTTTGCTCAAAAACTTTTGATATACCTGTTGACGTATAGACATAATTAGAATTTACCAGTTTACAATGGCGCGATTGAGAACGTTTTCAGCCAATTCTTCGTTGATTTGTCTAATCAGTTGTTCTTCTATTGAACTAAAATTGGCGTCGGCATCAAAGTCGGCAAAACGCGAAAAGTTTTCCTCATAGCTCTTTTTGGGTTCGATGTGATTTTCAAACACTACGCGAATACCAATGGTTAGCCTACTCTGTGATGATGTTTGGTCAGCCTGGGGTGCCAATGGTGTGATGCGGTAGTCGGTAATGCTGCCCGAGAAGTGAAAATCTCCATCGTCGTCTACCAGTCTAAGGTTGGTTTGCTGTACAAATATATCTTTAATGGCTTCCGTGAGAAATTGACTGAGATTTGGTTGTACCAACGGGGCGTTGTTTGGAAACCGTTCTACGCTTACCGTTTTGGCGTCTCCTACATCGCCTCCGGTAAATGAATAGCCGCCCGTACATGCCACTACGGCGACAGTAATCATACCAATAATTGCCTGCTTAAAGGTCATATTGCTTAATTTTGCGGTACAGTGTGCGCTCGGAAATTCCGAGTTCTTTGGCGGCAGATTTACGTTTATTATTGTTTCTTTCCAGCGCTTTTCTAATGAGTTCTTTTTCGTTTTCTTCCAGAGAAAGACTCTCCTCAACTTCGGTGTATTCTTCAGCAACATTGAAAGGTGAAAAGTCTTCAATGTCGTCATCGTCCACCGACTGTAAAGGTAATACATCATTTTCATTTTCTTCGAATACCCGTTTCACCAATCCGGCATTGTCTTCTTTGAAATCGGGGATGTCATTACCTTTCATCAACTCAAAGGTAAGCTTTTTTACGTCGTTGAGTTCTTTTCTGAGCTCAAATAAAAACTTGTACAACAGTTCTCGTTCTTCGTTGAAATCAAAGGATTGCTTTTTGTCGGTGATGGGTGCGGGTAAATGGGATTCGGTTATCTGTGGTAAGTACTGTTTTAACGTTTCTACACCTATGCTTTTATTGGTTTCTAAAACTGAGATTTGCTCGACCAAATTCCTGAGCTGTCGGATGTTGCCTGGCCACCGGTACTTTTGCAGTAACATGCGGGCTTCGTCGGTTAGAACAATGGATGTGGTGTGGTATTTTTCACTGAAGTCGAGGGCAAATTTTCGAAACAGCAGGTAGATGTCTTCGTTGCGATCGCGCAGGGGAGGAATATTTATTTCTACTGTGTTGAGACGATAGTAAAGGTCTTCTCTAAACTTTCCTTTTTCCACCGCTTTTAACATACTTTCGTTGGTAGCGGCAACAATGCGCACGTTTGTTTTTTGAATTTTCGAGGACCCTACTTTTATAAACTCACCGGTTTCCAGCACCCGAAGTAAACGCACTTGCGTGGCGTGCGGCAATTCGACCACTTCATCGAGGAAGATGGTGCCCCCATCAGCTTCTTCAAAGTATCCTTTACGGGGTCCTGTTGCGCCGGTAAAGGCCCCTTTTTCGTGACCAAAAAGTTCACTATCAATAGTCCCTTCTGGTATGGCACCACAGTTGACGGCAATGTAAGCACTGTGTTTTCTGTGCGATAGTTGATGGATGATGCGGGGGATGCTCTCTTTACCAACGCCACTTTCGCCTCGTACCAATACAGAAATGTCGGTAGGAGCTACGCGAATGGCTTTTTCTAGTGCGCGATTGAGTAAATCGGAATTTCCTATAAGACCAAACCTGTTTTTTATGGCTTGTACATCGTTCATATGTGAGATGTTTATTGCAAGGTATAGCGTAGTTCTAAGGGCTTGTCTTGATGTATTTTTGTGGTTGTCAGTTTGTTTACAACAAAAGGAGCTCGGGCTTTGATCACGATATAATCGGCATCGGGGATTTTTTGCTTGAATTTCATTCGCATCTTTTGTCCACTCCAAACGGATTTCCAAATGACTTTGTCTTGACTGTTGTAGGCCCAAACTTCATACCCTGTCATTAAGTTCTCCACACATCGTCTGTCGGCATCGGCAATACAAATATCCAACAAGCCAGTGCGTTTTACATTTTCCTCAACCACCAAAAACTGAAGGTTATTGTCGACATATTTATCATCAACGAGTTCTTGTGCAATTGCGGAGATGGGACCGATGATGAGGGCGATAAAAAAAAGTGTTCGCATGTATTATTCGTTGGTCGTTAAAGTTCCTAGTAGAGTAGCGCTGGTACAATCGTCAATCCTTACCTTAACAAAGTCGCCTGGCTTTTCGTTGCCGGTCTTGTCAAATACCACCATGGTGTTTTGGTCGTTGCGGCCACACCATTGTTCATCGGAGCGTTTTGAGTTGCCTTCAATGAGTACTTCGTCCACCTTTCCAATGCGGGCCTTGTTTCTCTCAAGGGAATGTTCGCCCTGCTTTTTGATGATTTCTTGTAGACGGCGATTTTTTACTTCGTGAGGAACGTTGTCTTCCATTTTACGTGCGGCGTAGGTATTTGGGCGTTCGGAATAGATGAACATATAGCCAAAATTATACCGAACGTAATCCATTAAGGTCAACGTATCCTTGTGATCTTCCTCCGTTTCTCCGGGAAAACCGGCAATCATATCGTGAGAAATGGCACAGTCGGGAATGATCTTGCGAATGCGGTCGATGAGCGCGATGTACTCCTCACGCGTATGGCCGCGGTTCATGTCTTTGAGCACTTTGGTTGAGCCCGACTGAACCGGTAGGTGAATGTAATTGCAAATGTTCTTATAATTGGCGATGGCGTGCAATACGTCGTCGCTCATGTCTTGTGGATTAGACGTAGAGAAACGAATGCGCATATTGGGCACAGCTTCGGCCACCATTTTTAGCAAATCAGCGAAGTATACGGCGCTGGCCTTGGCAATATCCGATGCCTTGTCGAAATCCTTTTTTAGTCCACCGCCGTACCACAAGTAACTGTCCACATTTTGTCCAAGCAGGGTTACTTCTTTATAACCGTTTTCGTAAAGGTTGATGCATTCCTCTACGATGGTTTGTGGGTTTCTACTGCGTTCACGGCCACGGGTAAAGGGCACGACGCAGAACGTACACATGTTGTCACATCCACGGGTTATGGACACAAAAGCTGTGATTTTGTTTTGTCCGAGGCGCACCGGGTTCACATCGGCATAGGTTTCTTCTTTGGACAAGATGACGTTGACCGCTTTTTGTCCGGTTTCCACCTCTTCCAATAAATTGGGTAAATCGCGATAGGCATCCGGGCCTACCACCAAGTCGACCAACTTTTCTTCGTCGAGTAGTTTGTCTTTCACCCTTTCGGCCATGCAACCCAGTACCCCGATTTTCAAATTCGGTTGGTTGTCTTTCACTTGGTGAAACGCTTTTAAGCGCTTGCGTACGGTTTGTTCCGCTTTATCGCGAATAGAGCACGTATTGAGCAGTACCAAGTCGGCCTCTTCCATATTTCGTGTGGTGGAGTAGCCCTGTTCACTGAGAATAGAGGCCACCACTTCCGAGTCGGCAAAGTTCATTTGACAGCCGTAACTCTCGATATATAGTTTTTTGCCGTTGCTGTTTACGTTGTTGATCACCGTAGCACTGCCCTGCATGGTCTCGTCGATCACCTTATTTCCGTTGTGGTACTGTTCCATCGTCCATAAAAAATTTGCACAAAAGTACGTGTTTTTTATGGGATGGCGAATATTGACTAAGACTAAGACTTACGAGGGGTAGATACATGAGTAGTCGTAATTGTAAAGGCCCGTCAATAAAATAAATCATTGCTATCAGTACGTTAACCCTCTACTGAGTCTTCGTCTTCGTCAATGTCAATGTCAATGTCAATGTCAATGTCAATGTCAATGTCATCGTCATCGTCAAAACTAAGACTGTACGAAGGATAAGTACATGAATAATCATAGTTGTATAGACTTCCAATAAAATCAACCAACACTACCAATACGTTAACCCTCCACTGAGTCTTCGTCTTCGTCATCGTCAAAACACACTTTTCTTTCATCCTAAAAATAATTAACCTACTTTTGTCCTCGGTTTGAAAACAAACATATGGTCAAGCGCTTTGAATCTTTTAATCGTCGACGCCTGCGCTCATCGTACTTCGGTGTGGTGGTGAGCATCTCCCTTGTGCTTTACTTACTGGGCTTTTTGGCGGTGTTGGTGTATAATGCCGACAACTTATCGCGTACGGTAAAGGAGAATTTTACCATTACCGTATTGATACAACCAGAAGCCAACGATATGAATGTGCGGCAATATCAGAAGATGGTAGCGGCGCTTGAGGGGGTTAAATCCACAACCTTTATTTCCAAAGAAGAGGCAGCGGAAACGCTCATCGAAGAACTAGATGAAGATTTTTTAGAATACCTCGGCACCAACCCACTGACCGACGCCATCGATATTTTCTTAGAAGGCGATTATGTGGAAATGGCCTTTTTGGAATCGTTTAAAGCCCGCTTGGCCGACGAGAATATTGTGCATGAAATTCTTATCGACGAAGATCTGGCCGAGCAGGTGTATAGTAATTTACAAAGAATCAGCTTCTTTCTGCTTCTTGGCGTTGGCTTGCTCACCGTCATAAGTTTCTTCTTGATCAATAGCAGCATTCAATTGGCGATTTACTCTCGAAGATTTATCATTAAGACCATGCAGTTGGTCGGTGCTACCCGTGGTTTTATTCGCATGCCATTTTTGCGTACCGGAAGTTTGCATGGCGTGTTGGGCGCCATCTTTGCCACTTCGCTTTTATACCTCAGTTTATACTACATCAATATTTGGATACCAGAGTTGGGAATTCATAAGCAATGGAATTTTCTCGCTTTGGTGCCGGTAGGCTTGTTGGCGATAGGTATCGGTATTTCATGGATTTGTACGTACTTTGCCGTGCGAAAATATTTAAACCTTAAGACAGACGATTTATACTATTGATATGGAAAAGAAAGAAAGCGACAGCACCTTGGTTTTTGGAAAAAAGAATTACATCATCATGCTTGTGGGCTTGGTTTTTATTGCCGTTGGCTATATTCTCATGAGTGGAGGTGGTTCTGAAGACCCCAATGTGTTTAATCCGGAAATTTTTTCGTTCAGACGAATACGACTAGCTCCTTTGTTGATCATCTTCGGTTTTGTGATTCAAGTCGTGGCTATTTTTACACCGAATAAATCGAGCAAATGACTTTTTTCGAAGCCGTCGTTCTCGGAATCATTCAAGGACTAACGGAGTTTCTTCCGGTCTCTAGCAGTGGTCATATCGAATTAGGGAAGGCCATTTTAGGGTCTGATTTAGGCGATGAAAATTTGCTGTTTACAGTAGTGGTGCATGGCGCTACGGCACTGAGTACGTTGGTGGTTTTTAGAAAAGATGTTCGGGAAATTTTATCTGATCTCTCTTTGAAAAAAATGACCCTTGGTAACCGCTTTGCCATTGGCGTTATTATTTCTATGATTCCAGCGGCTATTGTTGGATTGGCCTTAGAAGATCAATTTGATGCCTACTTTAATGGCAATGTATTGCTGGTGGGCAGCATGTTGTTTATTACTGGCTTGCTGCTCTTTTTGGCCGACAAAGCCAAGAAAACGGAAAAGGCTGTAAACAACACCCACGCCATCGTTATTGGAATTGCTCAGGCCATTGCCATTTTACCTGGTATATCGCGAAGTGGCGCTACCATTTCTACATCTGTAATGTTGGGGATAGATAGAGAAAAGGCCGCTCGTTTCTCTTTTTTGATGGTCATACCATTGATTATGGGCAAAATGCTACTCGACGTGCGCAGCATGATCAAAGGCGATATTTCTCAGGAATCTGTATCGGTAGCAGCGCTAAGTGTAGGTTTTGCCGTGTCTTTCTTAGTTGGCATCATTGCTTGTAAGTGGATGATTGCCTTGGTAAAACGAGCCAATCTCAAGTACTTTGCTTATTATTGCTTTGCCGTGGGAGCGTTGTCGTTGATATACGTAATGACCACCTGATTTTTTTGAGAATCTCAAGGCGTAAAACGCACTAATCACTACTAAATTTCGTTTCTATTAACGTTGCGTTGTAGGGGTCTAGCCTTGTGCTGACTTTTAAATGAGATTTGGGTAGGCAAAAGGCTTGCCCCTACGGACAAATTGATAATACAACAATTAGGGTTTTGCGATACGGTCTGCTGGTTTTTCTTTGTGGGGCTTCACTCGTATTGTGGGGGCAAAATGATGACCCCAATGGTTGGCGGGAAAAGATCTTGCAGCCTACCGGCGATACCATCGTGCTCGATACGCTGTCTATCCACCCCGATTATATTGAGCTGATCACCGTTTCTGGAGATCCAATTGATAGCAACAATTACGTCTTTGTTTTTAATAAAAATGCCATTTGGCTTTCTGAAGCAATCAACGACTCGGTTTTGGTGCGGTACCGGGTTTTGCCGGTTGATTTTTCCTCCCCTTTCTTAAAAAAACCAATTGCGCTGTATCAAACGGGAGATATAGATGACCGGCAACTCTATAAATTGAAAACCACCGACAACAGCGTGGTGCCTTTTCAAGGACTTACCCGTTCGGGATCCATATCGCGGGGGGTGCGCGTGGGAAATGCCCAAGATCCTGTGCTAAATTCTACCCTAGATCTTCAGCTGTCTGGAGAAATAGGCGAAGGAACCATCTTACGGGCGTCAATTACCGATAACAACCTCCCCGTACAGGGCGATGGCGCCAGTAGACAAGTACGGGAATTTGACCGCGTATTTATTGAAATTGAAAACGAAACCTTTGGCACCATCACGGCCGGTGATTACAATATTGGCAATGATCGCGATTACTTCCTTTCCTTTGAAAAACGCATATCTGGAGGGGGGCTAAAAACCTCTCAAACCATCGACGATAAAGGCACCAAAGTAAATGCCGAGATCAATGGTGCACTGGCTAGGGGTAAATTTGCCCGCAATACGTTTCAAGCCGAAGAGGGTAATCAAGGTCCATACAAACTGGTGGGCAACGACAATGAGCTGTTCATCATCATCATTTCAGGAAGTGAACGTGTGTACATCGATGGCGTGCTCATGGAGCGCGGTGAAGACAACGACTATATCATCGACTACAATACGGGTGAGTTGACCTTTACCGCTTTGCAGCCCATCACCAAAGATAGACGTATTGCCATAGAGTTTCAGTACGTGGAGCAAAACTATCTCCGTTCTGTATTTTATGGCGGCGCCGAAGTGGAAAGCGACAAGTGGCGCGTAGGCTTTAATATGTTTAGCGAACAAGATGCCCCCAATCAATCGATGTTTCAAACGCTATCCGATGAACAAAAACAAGCGTTGTCAGAAATTGGCCCCAACATTGAAGACGCGGTTTTTCCGTCCTTTAGTGAGGTGGAATTTACGCCTGATCGTGTTTTGTATCGTATGACGGACTCCTTGGGTGTGGATTCCGTGTTTGTGTATTCCACAAATCCGGAAGACCGCTTGTTTGCCGTTACATTTACCCGTGTTGGTCAAGGTCGTGGTAATTACGTGGTTGACCGCAATTTGGCCAACGGCCGCGTGTTTCGCTGGGTAGCACCGCAAAATGGACAGCCTCAAGGAGAATTTGAGCCCGTTATTCGGCTGGTCACACCCAAACAATTGCAGGTGGCCACTTTCAGCGGTGCGTACAATTGGGACGACAACAACGCCATTTCACTTGAAGTGGCTACCTCCCGCAACGACCTCAACCGTTTTTCTCCCGATGGCGCCGAAGGCAATCTCGGTAGTGCCATGAAGTTTGGCTACAAAAATCAATCGACCATTTCAAAGTGGACGGTCAACAGTACTGCTGCAGTGGAATGGGTAGAAAATTCGTTTACAACTGTAGAGCGCTTGCGTAATATTGAGTTTGAGCGCGACTGGAACATCGTGGCCAACGACGAAGCCGATCAGTGGTTGGGTGGTGTTGATTTTCTTATGAGTAGAAAAGAATACGGCGAAGCGGGTTACGGATTGCAGTTTTTTTCCAATGGCGCTTACAGCGGGATTAAGCACAATCTCTTTTCCGACTTGAGGTATAAAAACAGTTTGCTTACCATGAAAGCCAGTGCGTTAGAAAGTGATGATATGTTTGGGTCATCTTCGTTTTATCGCCAAAAAAGCAATGCTTATGTGGGCTTGAGCGATGCCTTTGGTTTTGGCGTGCGCAGTGAAATAGAGTCCAATACCCGTCGCACACCGGAGGATATGGTCATCGATGGTTCCTATGCCTTTTACGATGGAACCGGTTACTTTCGCATCGGCGACAGTAGCGATTATGTCTTGGAGTTTTTCGCCTTTGCCCGAACCGACGATACCGCTCGTGCGGGGGTTCAGGAGCGGAACGCAGACGCGTGGGGTTATGGCGTTAAAGGTGAGGCAAACATCGGTAGAGGAGGTAATTTGCAACTCAGCGTTACCGACCGTCGATTGAAAATCATCTTGCCAGAGGAGAGTCCGTGGTTACAAACAGTAACTGGCCGAACGCGCTATAATCAACGCTTGTTTAAAAACGCCATTACCACTACTACTTTTTACGAAGTTGGCTCGGGTACAGAGCCACGCCGAATCTTCAGTTATATCGAGGTGCCGCCGGGCACAGGTACCCACGTGTGGATCGACTACAACAACAACGGTATACAAGAACTCGACGAATTTGAACCGGCGCGTTTTCCCGGTGAGGCCAATTTTATTCGTGTTTTTACGCCCACCGACGAGTTTGTGCGCACCAATCTCAATAAATTCAGTCAGATGTTGCTCATAAATCCACAGACGTTGTGGGCCAACGACAAGGGGTTTAAAAAACTCGTCAGCCGTTTTAGTGTGCAAGGTACATTTTCTACCGACCGCCGCAGTGTTATAGACGGAAACAGCAACAGATTGAATCCCTTTTACGAGCCGGGGGAAGACAGTTTGGTACTGGCCATGGTCGACAATTACCGAGGCAGTTTGTTCTTCAATCGCTCAGAGACCCGATTCGGTGGGGACTATACCTATCAGCAGAATCAAGGTCGCAATTTGCTCAGCTTTGGCGTAGAGGTCAACCAAAATGAAGAGCATCAGATCAACTTGCGTATGCGTATTCCCAGCGAAGTGCTGAGTCGATTGCGACTAAAAACAGGAAGGCGTACCAATCGGTCTGAGAACTTTGAGACCCGTAATTTCGGATATACGTATTACGGTTATCAACCCGAAGTAACTTATCAGCCGAGCAGTACGCTTCGGGTGACGGGAGAGTTTAATTGGCAAAATAAATTGGCCCCTGAAGAATTGGCCACTTCTGTGTTACAGCGCAATGCCGGTGTTGAGGGAAACTACAACGTTGCCAGTAAAAGCTCCATTACTTTGCGGTTTAATTACATCATCAATGATTTTGAAGGTGAAGTCAATTCTCCTTTGGCGTTTGAGATGCTGGAAGGTTTGCGGCCCGGGAACAACGGTGTTTGGGCGCTGTCGTTTCAACACACGCTTGGCAGTGGCCTGCAGTTAAGTCTCACATATGAAGGTCGTGCCAGTGAAGATATTCCCACCATACATACAGGACAGGTACAAGTAAAGGCGTTTTTTTAAATGAAGAATGATTGACCGATGGCGTTATGTGGGTTTATTGAATGAAGAAGACATATAACAATACGAGAATATACATCACTTCTCCTCCCCCCAAACCCTCGCATCGTACCCCTGCGCTCTCAACCAACGTGAATAAATATCGCTGTAACCGTGGGTCACCCAAATGGATTCGGCGCCGGTGTCTTTTACGGTTTGGTTTAATGCGTTCCAATCGGCGTGATCGGAAAGCACAAAGCCTCTATCGGCATTTCTTCGACGTCGGGCGCCGCGGAGGGCCATCCAGCCGGAGCTAATGCCCAGTGAGTATGGCGCAAACTTCTTTAACCAACTCGAGTTTTGTACCGATGGAGGGGCTATGATTATGGCACTGCGGTAAATTTCTTTTTTTTCTGCACCTTCAACTTTATCAAAGGTAGGTAAATCGATTACGCCGTGCTCTTTAAATAGTTCGTTAATGTTGGCCACGGTAGGGTGACAGAAAATCGGGCCAATCGATGGGTCGAGATTTTTGAGCAGTCGTTGGGCTTTGCCTAAAGAATAGCCGGTAAGAATGCTTGCTTTACCAGCCTCTGCATTGCTCCGCCACCACCGATGTATCTCGTCGAACACCTCCGCTTGAGGTTTCCAGCGGTAAACAGGCAAAGCAAACGTCGATTCGGTAATAAAGTGGTGGCAAGGCACCACCTCAAACGGCGTTGATATACCGTCAAACTGTCGCTTGTAATCACCTGCAGCTACCCACACCTCTCCCTTGTGCTCTACGCGTATTTGTGCCGACCCAGGGATGTGTCCGGCGGGGTGAAACGAAAATGATACGCCATTAATGCGAATGGTTTCACCATACTCCGCCCCTTGCACTTGAATATCCCCCAAACGATGTGTCATGATGGGCACCGAGTGATGGTGCGCTAAATAGGCTTGATGGCCAAAGCGTGAATGGTCTGCATGGGCATGGGTAATCAATGCCCGGCTCACCTTGCCACGTGGGTCGATGTGAATATTAGCAATTGGACAATAAATCCCTTCAGGGGTGGCTGTGAGTAAAGGCATATGCAATCAACACATCAATCAGTCCTTAGGTTTTAGATTTTCGTTGTAGAAATTAACAGCGGCGAGTTGTTGTGGATAAAGCACTTTATGCGCACCTAAGCGCTCCATATCTTTTGCCATAGTTAAACTTCCGGCAGTAAGAAACACATTACCTGAAAACGATTGTTTCTCTAGCGCCTTCATCATGCTTTCGGCATGGTTGAATTCGGTAATGGTGTTGATGATGCATTTGACATTGTTCAATGGCAAATGTGTCCACAAATCGGGATCCTCCACATCCCCATAATGTACATCATTTGTTTTATCGCGCCATTTACTTACCTCTGAAGGATCAAAGTCAACGCCCAAAAATCGTGTGTCTGTTTGTTCCTCCAAGAGTTTTGCCAGATTACCACCCAGTCGTCCCAGACCAATAATGAGAATATCGTAATTAACGAATTTTTTTTCGGGTATATCGTCCTCACGAAAGTTGGGTATATTGCGTTCAAATATGCTTAGCAATGGTGCAATTTTGTTGTAGATGGGTATAGAGTATAGAATGAGGTAAGTCGATGCTCCAATGGTGATTAGACCAACCAGTGTAATCAGTCCAAGGATGTTTTCGTCGATGTGACCTACCGCCAAGCCTAATCCGGCAAAAATCAACGAGAACTCCGAGATTTGAGCAACCGTAAGTCCAGCCAAAAAACCCGTGCGTTTCCGGTAGCGCATACGCCCCATGATGATCAACACAATGATGGGGTTTCCAATGAGGACAAATAGAGAAAATATCAGTGCGGGTGTGACTTGTTGACCTATAGTGCTCAAGTCTAAGTTTGCGCCTAGATGCACAAAGAAAAACAGCAACAGAAAGTCGCGCAAGCTTATCAATCGCCCACCGATGACATCTTTGTAGGGCGAAGAAGCCAAGGTTACGCCAGCCAGAAACGCCCCAACTTCTCCACTAAAACCAATCAATTCGCTGATGCTGGCCAATCCCACAGCAAAGGCAATGGCAAACAAGGTCAACAACTCTTGCGATTGTGCCAGGTATTTAGTGAGAGCCGGAATCACCCATTTCATCAATGCAATGGTAACCAATACTAAAATGGCACTGTTACCCAGAGTAAATAACACATCTTGTAGAATAGACGCATCAGATTCACGCTGAATGGTCGACAAGATGATCATGGCAAGAATTACAACGATGTCCTGTACAATAAGAAAACCAATGGCAATTTGTCCGTGTAAAGCGTCTATTTCCTTTTTATCAGAAAGCAATTTAACAATGATGATGGTAGAGGAAAACGTTAGGGCAATGGCAATGTAAAAGCTGTGCAAACTAGTAAACCCGAGAGCCAAACCAATGAAGTAGCCAATGGCGGAAGTGAAAAGCACTTGACCTAATCCGGTAAGTAGTGCAATTTTACCTATGGATTTGATCAGACGGAGGTCGAGCTTTAATCCAACGATAAAGAGCAATACGGAAATGCCTATTTCTGCAAGCAATTCGATGTTTTCTTTTGACTTGGCAATGTCGAATACCGCTGGTCCCACAACGATGCCCAATGCTATAAACATGACAATCAGTGGTTGCTTTAAGATTTGACCAAAACTACCAAAGATGGCCGCAAAAACTAAAATGATGGAAAACTCGATAAAAGGTGAGGAGGCTATTAAATCGTGGAAGCTTGTGTCCATAAGATTTTAAAGAATGTGATTTGTGATTAGATTTGCAGTGTATTAAAGTCATTGTCGTCAAATTTACAGCATCGAGTTTTGATTTACAATTTTGTTTGTGGTTGAGTTGTGTTTTGTGTTTTTTTTACTAATGGTTACGTTAAACAGCTATGGGGATATTAAGTGAAGAAAATAACATTATAAAAGATCAAGGTATTCGCAGGTATGTGTTTTATCTCTTGGAGCCATGGTCATCGGAAAAGGGCTTTTCACTCGTTTTAGATGCCCTCATTACAGCCGTAATCATTATCAACATCTTTACATTGACGCTTGAAACGGTAGCCGGTATGCCATCGTATGTGTACGATGTAATCAAACTTATCGATTACTTTTCAATTGCCTTTTTTACTGTAGAGTATTTTGCTAGAATATGGGTAGCGGTTGAAAACAAAAAAATACAAGCCTATAGGTTTCCGCGGTTAATGTTTATGATTACCCCTTTTGCCCTTATAGATTTAGTTGCCATATTGCCATTTTACATTATGTTTTTTTTCAATGTCAATTTAAAGGCATTGCTCATCTTGCGTCTTTTCCGCTTACTCAAATTGGTACGCTACTTCAAAGCATTGCGTTTGATGGTCAATGTGTTTAGAGCCAAGTCCCAAGAA
>JAIUMB010000055.1 GCA_022565745.1 Cryomorphaceae bacterium
AACACAACCCACACATAAAAAAACACTTTATAATTGTGGTAGCCGTTATGTCTACTGTATTTTTGTCAAAAACATTTTTATGGCACTAATAGCTTCCGTTTCCGGTATCAGGGGCACCATTGGCGGTGTACCGTCTAAAAACTTAACACCTCCTGATATCGTCTCTTTTGCTTCAGCTTATGCAAAATGGATGATTTCAGATGGCAAAGATACGCATACCGTAGTTATCGGACGCGATGCCAGGCCTTCCGGGAAGATGGTGCGCGATTTGGTTGCTCAAACGCTTTGTGCCTACGGAATCAATGTGATCGACTGTGGCTTGGCCACCACGCCGACTGTAGAAATGGAAGTGGTAAGACAACGAGCTGATGGAGGAATCATTCTGACGGCTTCTCATAATCCTGAAAATTGGAACGCGCTGAAGCTACTCAATCACCGTGGAGAATTTTTAAATGCAGAAGAAGGCGCTAAAATATTGGCCTATGTAAATGAAGGTGTGTTCACTTATGCTGCGGTAGATAAGTTAGGGGAAATATCCGAATCACATGATGCGCTTAAGCATCACATCAACGCCATAATGCATTTGCCTGAAATCAATGCAAAAGCCATAGCTGAAGCCAATTTCACTGTCGCTGTTGACGGTATTAACAGCGTTGGTGCTCTTGCCATCCCTGAAATACTCAGCGCGCTGGGTGTGAAAAATATTCATATCATCAACGGAGAAATGAATGGCCATTTTGCGCATAATCCAGAACCCCTAAAAGAAAATCTTTCAGACATCATGCAGGTGGTCAAAGAAAAGAAGGCCGACATGGGAATAGTCGTTGACCCGGATGTTGATCGCTTGGCATTTATCGATGAAAATGGAGAGATGTACGGCGAGGAATATACGTTGGTTACGGCAGCAGATTTTTGGCTGAGAAAAAAACCAGGAGATGTCGTTTCCAATTTATCGTCTTCCCGTGCTCTTGACGACTTAGCAGCTACTTACCATCAAAAGCGACATACCAGTGCTGTGGGTGAAGTACATGTGGTAAATAAAATGAAGCAAGAGCATGCCGTTATTGGTGGTGAAGGCAATGGGGGAGTGATACTCCCGGATCTTCACTACGGAAGAGATGCTTTGGTTGGCGTTGCGATCGTTTTGTCGCATCTTGCCGAAACAGGCAAAACCCTTAGTCAGCTTAAAGCCAATTACGCCGTGTACACCATGAGTAAGAATAAGGTTCAGCTCAAAGAGAACACCAATCCAGACAATGTTTTGTCTGACCTTAAAGAACAATATGCCAACCAAAACCCCAATACGGTTGATGGATTGAAAATAGATTTTGATGACAAATGGGTGCACATGCGGAAATCTAATACAGAACCCATTATACGTATTTATTCTGAAGCAAAAACACAAAGTGAAGCGGACGAACTGGCAACATCCTTTGTTAGCCAGATAATGTCTATGGTATAAATTTGCATAAAATTGTTGGATATGGAAAAGGTTGTGACTGATCTGCAAATGCTTGAAGAGTATTTCGCCCCATTTAGAAAAAACATCATTGGTATTGATGCAGAGTATGAAACCCCTTTTGGGAATAAACCCTTGATTTACGCAGATTGGATTGCCAGCGGCAGGCTTTATGGCCCCATAGAGCACCGCATATCCAATGAAATCGGACCGTTTGTAGCCAATACCCATACCGAAACTTCATTTACTGGTGCACTACTTACCAATGCCTATCACGAAGCCAAGCAGGTTATTAAAAAGCACGTTAACGCCAACGAAAATGATGTTTTGTTGCCAACAGGTACTGGAATGACTGGTGCAGTGCTCAAACTTCAGCGCATTTTAGGATTAAAATTGCCCGAGCAATTTGCGGAGCAAGTGAATATCCCAGAAAATGAGCGACCAGTGGTATTTATTTCTCATATGGAGCATCATTCCAACCAAACTTCCTGGTTGGAAACCATTGCTAGGGTAGAGCTAATTCAAGCCGATGATACGGGTTGTATTAATCTCAATCACTTTTCTCAGTTGCTGGAGCGCTATAAGGATCGCCCTCTTAAAATCGCCAGCATCACTGGTTGCAGTAATGTTACCGGTATATTTACCAAATACGGCGATGTTGCAAAGATGATTCATCGTGCTGGTGGATATTGTTTTGTAGACTTTGCTTGTTCCGGGCCTTATGTGGATATCGACATGCACCCCAGTGACCCTGATTGTGCATTGGATGCCATATTCTTATCGCCACACAAGTTTCTTGGTGGCCCGGGCAGTCCGGGAATCGTTGTTTTTAACCGTGAACTTTACAAGCTTAAGGTTCCTGATATGCCTGGAGGAGGAACGGTAACATGGACCAATCCGTGGGGTGAACATCGGTATTTTGACGACATTGAAACCCGTGAAGACGGAGGTACACCCGGGTTCTTGCAAACCATAAAGGCGGCCTTAGCCATTCGCTTAAAAGAGGAGATGGGGACCGATAAAATTCAACAACGCGAACGTGTTCTGGTTGAGTATATGTTTGATCGCATGCAAAACATTCCCGGCCTTCGCATTTTAGCGAATCACAATCGCGAAAGAATTGGTGCCATTTCATTTTACTTCGAACAAATTCATTACAACTTGGTCGTTAGCTTACTGAGTGATCATTTTGGGATTCAAGTGCGTGGGGGGTGTTCTTGTGCTGGTACCTATGGTCACTTTTTACTGAATGTAACGCCTGAGGTGAGTAAAGAAATCACCTCAAAAATTGACGGTGGCGACTCCTCCGACAAACCTGGGTGGATCAGACTCTCTTTACATCCTACTATGACCGCTAAGGAGGTTGTGTACATTGCTGATGCACTGGAAACCATTGCCCGTCAATACAAAACCATGTCCGAAGATTATCACCAAATTCCTGGCAGTAATGCGTTTGCTCATAGAAGTGGACGAACGGCAGAACAAGACTTGGCAAAACTTTGGCTTAGTAAAGTGCATTTATGAGTATTAAAAAGGTCTACTTTGACAATGCGGCCACCACACCAGTTGATGAAAGCAGCATAGAGGCTGTCTTATCTGTAATGAAACACTCGTGGGGCAATCCATCATCAACCCATGCCTTTGGAAGAACTTCTCGCAGTCTTCTTGAACGCGCGAGGAGACAGTTTGCCAGCGATTTTAAAGTCAACCCGGCTGAAATTTTTTTTACAAGTGGTGCCACCGAGTCTATAGCCATTGCTTTTAACAGTGCCTGTGAGGAAGGGGTAAAACACATCATTACCGTAGCCACTGAACACAAAGCGGTATTGGACGCAGCAAATCAAATGCATGTTAAACATCAAATACCGTTGAGCGTTTTAAATGTTGATTCAGATGGTGCCATCGATTTAAAGGATTTGTCAGAGGCGCTCCAGAAGTTTCCCGGTCAATCACTGGTGGCCATCATGTATGTCAATAACGAAACAGGTGTGGTTCATCCCATCAAGGAAATTGGTGATTTGGTGAGCAAACACAAGGGATTGTTTTTTTGTGATTGCGTGCAAGCAGCGCTTTATCACGACATAAAACCATATGAGCAGTCTATCGATTTCTTAAGCTTATCCGCACATAAAATTTACGGTCCAAAAGGTGTTGGACTACTGTTTGTAAATAAAGCAAGAGAAAAACACGCGTTATGGCGTGGTGGAAGTCAAGAGCGAATGCTTCGTCCGGGTACTGAGAACATTCCTGGGATAGCTGGATTTACAGCGGCTTGGGAAACAGCGCTTAAAAATCAGTCAGATGCTCTCAAAAAGGTTAGTCGGCTTACCGAACATTTTCTGAATGGTATGTCATCAATTAAAGGTGCCAAGAGGAATGGGATCACCACCACACCACATATCGTTCATATCTCTATTCCTTCAAACAAATCAACGTCTGCCATTCTTTTGGAATTTGATTTAGCCGGTGTAGCGTTAAGTGCGGGTAGTGCTTGTCAGTCTGGCAGTCACAAACGCTCTCACGTTGTTGAAGCAATGAATCTGCCCGAGGGCTATGTTGAGTTACGCATTTCAATTGGAAGGCAAAACACGTTGGAAGATGTTGATTACCTTTTGTCTGTATTGAAAAAGGTTGCTGTTCACTAACCACGTAATTATTACCTGTCTAGTAGTCTATGACTTGTATCAAGATTATAAAACAATTAAATTTTTGCATCCAACTTGAATCTGAGTGTGTAAAAAACTAATTTTACGAATTGAAAATACGATTGATTTTGTCTTTCTAAACTTGACTTGAAACCAACACCAGCATTGAAGACTAGAAAAAAAACCATTTTTGGAGGCATTGTAAAGACATTTTCTATCCTTATTATGACCATGTTGTGGTTATCCCTCATCGCCATAGTGGTTCCTCCTCACTACATGCCGTTTTTGGGGTTGGCAACTTTGGGGTTACCGGTGTTTTTTTTGTTGCACACATGCTTTTTAATTTGGTTTATTTACCGTGGAGAACGAATCATGTGGGTACTGTTGATTACCTCATTTTTCACCATACCGTCTTTCCACAGCTGGGTATCTTTGGGCTCTACAAACAATAATAATGACCAATCGGCCGACTTCACATTAATGACGTACAACGTTAGGATGTTTAATGCTTATCGCTGGATTGACGACAATGATGTAGCCAAAAAACAATCTGATATCATAAATGGTAGTCATACAGATATTGTGGCCATTCAAGAATATTATGAGTTTGAGAAGACGCCCGGAATAAAATATCCCGAAAGCCATATTAAGTTTACCAATCCTTCGAAAAATTTTGGGTTAGCCCTTTTCTCAAGACTCCCTATAATTGATACTGGATCAGTGTATTATGAGCATACTGAGAGTTTCAACAACTACTTCATTTATGCCGATATATTGTTGAATGAAGATACCGTACGATTTATCAATGTTCACCTGGCTTCATTTTACTTCGACGTCAAAGATTTTGAAGCATTAAAGCAGGCCAATGTCAATGATATCAAAGAGTTAAGATTTAGATTTATCTCCGTTGTAAAAAGCTTATTTAAAGGTTTTAGCAGAAGAAGCAAGCAGTTGAAAACCTTGAAAGCATTTTTAAAAGAAAGTCCGCACCCCATTGTTCTTTGTGGTGATATGAACGACACGCCGGCATCATATACATATCGCGTTCTAAACCATTCATTAGACGACGCCTTTTCAGCAGCCAAAAGGGGAGTGGGTAGAACTTATGTAGACAGTTGGTTTCCCTTGAGAATTGATTGGGTCTTTTTTGATGCCAGCACCTTTGAACCCATACATTATGAGGTGTTGTCAAAAAATCAATACCTCAGTGATCACAGACCGGTTGTTGTTGGGTTAAGTCAAAAGAAGTAAAAACGGCGGATTTGCGGTCTTTTAAAATTGCGAAGTTTATGATTTTGTCATTCATGTTCAATGACCACCTCACGCAATTCCAATAAATTAAGTGCATTGATGGGGAACCCTTGTATTTTCGGGTTTATCAAGCGGATAACTTTGTCGTAAAAAAGCGGAATCACCGGGGTTTCAGCATGAATAATACGTTCTAATTCCGTATGAATAGAATCTCGTTCGGCAGGGTCAGAGGATTTAGCCAATTGCCGATATAACGCATCGGCCTCTACAGATTGAAACCTCGAGTAATTGGGGCCAGAAGGGGGGATGTTATCGCTAAAAAACAAAAGCATGTAATTTTCTACATCAGGATAATCTGCAATCCATGACGCTCTAAAAAAATCAACTTTTCCGGTTGCAATTTGCTGGCGAAGGGTAGAAGGTGGACCAACATCTACCTTGAGTGGAATGCCAATTTTTTTCACTTCACTTTGAATAAATTCGGCCATGTCTTGATAACCAGGGTTGGTATGAAGCATTAACGTTGGCAAGCCTTTACCGTTGGGGTAACCAGCCTGGGTTAACAAGGCCCGCGCGTGATCTCTATTGGTTTCGGATAGAGGTTCAGTAATACGATGAAGCGATGGTGGGGTCATTCCAAATCGCGCAGGGCTACCCATGCCGCTAAGCAGGTAGCGGGTTAATTGTTCTAAGTCGATAGACAAAGCGATGGCTTGCCTGATGCGTGCATCTGCATACGGACTATTTTCGGTGTTGAGTTTTTCCGTGTTAAATGCTAGATATTCAGTATTTAAGAATGACGTGCTTTCTAATCGCATACGCTGGCGATATTTATCTCTTAATTGTCCGTGCTCATCTATAATGTCATCGCGATAAGAGACGTCCAGCCCAGAAATAAAGTCTAAGTCGCCTTTTAAAAAGGCCAAAAATGCAGATAATTTATCGGTGATAAAACGCACCACGACCGATTGGATGCCGTTATCGGGTAGCGGCGCATAGTAGTTGTCAAATCGTCTTAGGATTAAACGATCGCCTGGCACCCAGCGCTTAAGGTAAAAAGGACCGGTGCCGCTGGGTAATTCTGCAAATGAATGTTGCGTACTTTCCACCGCTTCGCGTGGTACGATGGAAGTGTACTTCATACTCATCACGCGAATAAACGGCGAAAATGACCGCTGAAGTTGAATACAAACGGTGGTATCGTTGGTGGTAAAAACCGTATCGACCCAGCCCATAATCCAAGCGCCTGGTGAAGAAACCGCGGGGTCTTTTAGCCTGTAGAGGGAATATACCACATCATCCGCTTTGAGTAAGCGTGCCCCTGTAAAACTTGGGTGAGGGTGGAAGTGCACACCACTTTTTAAATTGAACGTATAAAGTGTTCCGTCTTCAGAAATTTGCCACGTTTTAGCCAGGCCTGGAACAACCTGTAAATCGGAATCTAGTTCTACTAAAGTTGAAAAAATCTGATGTGATGTCCAAATCCCAGATTGCGCTCTAGCATAGGCAGGATCTAAACTATTGATGCCTGCGGGCTCGTTATACCTGAATACCAGATGTTTTTGATCAGAGACAGGGGAGTGGCAGCCCGTGAAGACGGCTAAAACAAAAAATAGTTTAAAAAAACTATTCATCTTACTGAATGCTTTTTCTGTGCACCAAAGATGCAATAATGGATAAAGCCAAGACACCACCGATAACCATAAGCGAATGGAAGGGTTTGATGTGGTAAAATGGCGCAATAAGCATTTTGGAACCAATAAATAATAGAATAAAAGCCAATCCTTGTCTCAAAAACGTAAAGAGGTGAATGCTATTGGCAAGAAGAAAATACAAACTCCTCAATCCCAGTATGGCAAATATATTTGACGTGTAAAGCACCAGCGGATCTTGTGAAATGGTAAAGATGGCTGGAATGCTGTCCAAAGCAAAAAGTAAATCAGACATTTCTATAACCACCACAGCTAGAAACAAGAGAGTAGCTGCCCGCTTTCCATTGATGCGCACAAAGAACTTATTGCCTTCTATTTTTGGATGTACGGTAAAAAAACGGTTGACCAGACGTACGCCTGGGTGTTTCTGAATATCCTCCGGTTTATGCGCTTTATGTTCTTTAAATGTCTTAATACCAGTTATAAAAAGAAAAATACCAAAACCAAAAAGGATAAGATTAAATTCATCTACATGTAAACCACCTATATCAAAACCAGGCAAATAGGTCAGCTGAATAATTTCCACACCGGCAAATATGAGTATAGCGCGGAATACGATGGCGCCTAGGATGCCCCAAAAAAGCACGCGATGTTGGTATTTATCGGGTATTGAAAAGAATTTAAACACCAGGACAAAGATGAAAAGGTTGTCCATTGACAGAGCCTTTTCAATGATAAAAGCGGTATAATATTCTGTAGACGTTTGCACGCTGTGAAACCAACGCAGGTATAAACCAAAAGATAAGCCAAGGCCAATCCAAACAGCAGTCCAGAGCAAAGCTTCTTTATTAGATACTTGCTTGTCGTCTTTTCTAAACACACCGAGATCGAGAACAAGAAGTCCAACGATAACAATCACAAAAATGCTGATGGTCCAAAATGAGTATTCCATGCCGTCAAAGATACAGAGTAAATATGCTTGACTTAAGCTTGAAAAATTACAATAATAAGTTTTTTTAGACGCTTAATCGTTTTCGTATTATCAGTCGATCTATGAAACCTTTGACGAATGATGTAACAATATGAATATTATTAAGTGATTCAACCGACATCCAACGCATGATTATCTTTCTCAATTGCAAACACATTGTTCCTATAATATATATTATGTTAAGTTGACAAACTAAGAATAAAGGCAGGTGATATACCCTGCCTTTACATTTGAGCAATTACTTGCTTAAAGCTGCTTCTATTTCATCATCTATAGCCAATGCTTTTTCCTTGCTCCCTGTCTTAAAGTAAACTTGTTGCAAGGCACGTAAAACATCAACATCACCAGGATTAACTTCATTGGCTTTTTGAAAATACGGCAACGCTTTTTTGAACACTTCTTTTTGTTCTGCTTTGAGCTTGTCATATTTCTTCATATCAGCTGCACTGGTGGTCAACTTATTCATTTTTTCAACGAATTTATTGGCTTCGTCGATATACAATACCCCCATCATATAGTTGGCATCGGCATGTTCAGGATCAATCTCTAATGCGCCTGCATACGCCTCCTTTGCCTTGTCAAAATCCTTGATGTTGCTGTAATACAATGTTCCTTTAATGTACAAAAACAAAGGGTTTTCAGGATCATTTTTCAACGAAGCATCGATGTTGGCAATGGCTTTCTCGTATTCTTCGTTTTCAAGGAAAATGGACAATTCCTCTCTTATCAACTCTTCGTTTTCGGGGAATAATTTACGCGCTTTACCAATGGTCTCTTTATATTTTTCAACTTGATCAAACTGTCTGTACGACAATGCCAACATTTTATAAAGTTCAGCCGTAACAGGTTCAGACTGACGAACTTCAATATGAGTGCCTCGCTCTTCCGATACTTTAGCTGTTTTCTCATTGGGGAAAATTTCAAACTTACCAGTTTCAACATTTTTCCCTTCAAATGAAATGCCTTTGTAACCCATATCAATAAGCTCTTCAAAGTGCTTAATGGCAGTTTCGTAATCCTGATTACTCACCATCATCAAGCCGGCATTGTAATACAATGACGTATCAATGCGATTGATGGGGTCTTTTTGTGCATAAGCATACGCCGTCATGAAGTCGTCATAAGCCTTTTGACGATACATTTTGGCATCTTCTTCATTGCCTTGTTGGATGGCCATTTGCGCCATTTGATCAAACTGGGCTCCACGTTGCGTGATCAATGGTAAAATGCCAGGAATGGCGTTTTTAGACTGGTCACGAAAGTAATTCTTCTTGATGCTTGTTTCGTAAGCATAACTCTTAAAGAAATACGCTAAAGCTTTGTCCAAGGCTTCATCATCAAGTGCGCGAATGTCTTCATCCTTAGATTGGGAAATGGCCATATGAATACGTGCATAATAATGCAAGTATTTGCCCATATTCTTCTTTGAGACAGAAGCGGCATCCTTACCTTGAATGATTTCGTGTGCATTGTCAATGTACTCTTTGGCCTCTTTGACATCTTGTCTTTGATCAATGGCTATAATGGCACTGGAGATATGTGTGCTCTCTTGCGCAAATATGGCGAATGACAAAAGCGTGGTGGCAATAATCAATATTTTTTTCATCACGGATTAATTTACTTTTTAAAGTTAACAGTTGAGTTCTAGCCCCTATTCATTAACCGGAGCATCCCCTTCATCATTATTGTTGTCAACAACCTTGCCATCCATCGATTCTCCTGCTATCAGATCTTCATCAATGGCTGCTGGTACGCGGGCAACGGACGCAATGGCGTCATCGTCTTTCAATTTGATGAGTCTCACCCCTTGGGTGTTACGCCCCATCAATCTCATGCCACTTACACTCATTCTGATGGTTATGCCCCTTCGGTTAATGATGATCAAATCATTGTCATCGGTCACGGCCTTGATGGCTACCAATGCACCTGTTTTTTCGGTAATGTTGATGGTTTTCACCCCTTTTCCTCCTCTATTGGTGATGCGGTATTCCTCAAGGTTAGATCGCTTACCGTAACCGCGTTCACTTACAACCATGATATCGGCTTCACCTGGTTTAATGGTAATGGCACCTACCAATTCATCATTATCATCGGCCAATTTGACACCGCGAACTCCTGAAGCTGTTCTTCCCATTGGACGAACCAATGACTCGTTAAATCGAATCGCCTTTCCGCTGCGAACGGCCATCACGATGTCACACTCTCCATCGGTGAGCTTAGCCTCTAAAAGCTGATCACCTTCACGTACTTTAACTGCGTGAATACCGTTCACCCTTGGACGACTGTATGCTTCAAGTGTGGTTTTCTTAATGATGCCTTTTTTGGTCACCAATACCACATAATGATTGTTGATGTATTCTTCTTCGGTAAGATTTTCTACATTGATAAAGGCCATCACTTTATCATCAGGTGTAATATTGATGAGGTTTTGAATGGCTCTTCCCTTACTGGCTTTTGAACCTTCTGGTATTTCATACACTTTTAACCAATAACACTTGCCGTGTTCTGAGAAGAACAACAAGTAATTGTGGTTTCTAGCAACAAAAACGTGTTCCACAAAGTCCTGATCACGCGTGGTGGCGCCTCGTTGGCCCACACCTCCCCTACCTTGGGTCTTGTATTCAGACAGTAAAGTGCGCTTGATATATCCAGCATGAGAAACGGTAATGACCACTTCTTCATTGGGAATCATATCTTCAATACTTACTTCTCCACCTGATAACTCAATGTCTGTTCTGCGCTCATCGCCGTACTTTTCTTTGATTTCAAGCATCTCATCCTTGATGATTTGCATGCGAAGCTCTTTATCGGCCAATACGCTCTTAAGATAGTCGATGGTTTTCATCAATTCATCATATTCTGAGCGCAGTTTTTCTTGCTCTAGTCCGGTCAACTGACGCAAACGCATTTCAACAATGGCGCGCGCTTGAACTTCCGACAGTTCAAATCGGTCAATCAACTTCTTGCGGGCTTCGTCTGCATTTCCAGAACCTCTGATGATCGCTATTACTTCATCAATATTATCTGATGCGATGATCAAGCCTTCTAAAATATGTGCCCGCTCCTCTGCTTTTCTCAAGTCGTATTGGGTACGACGAACCACAACTTCATGACGAAACTCCACAAAGTGTTGGATAAGATCTTTGAGATTAACCGCTTCTGGTCGGCCTTTTACCAAGCAAATATTATTGACACTGAAAGACGTTTGAAGGGCGGTGTATTTGAATAATTTGTTGAGTACAACATTGGGGATGGCGTCTTTTTTCATCACGTAAACGATGCGCATACCATTGCGGTCGCTCTCGTCACGAATATCAGCTATACCATCTATTTTCTTGTCATTTACCAAATCAGCCGTTTTCTTAATCATTTCGGCTTTGTTAACCTGGTAAGGGATTTCCGTGACAACAATACAATCACGGCCTCTCACCTCTTCAAAGTTGGCGCGGGCTCGAACAACAATTCTGCCTCGACCGGTTTCAAAGGCATCTCTTACGCCTTCATATCCATAAATGATACCTCCTGTTGGAAAATCTGGTGCTTTGATGTATTGCATCAAACCAGCAACATCAATATCGGGGTTTTCTATGTAAGCCGCAACACCATCAGACACTTCACTTAAGTTGTGAGGTGGCATATTGGTGGCCATACCAACCGCAATACCAGACGCACCATTGACCAATAAATTAGGAATGCGTGTTGGAAGAACGGTTGGTTCTTTTAATGTATCGTCAAAATTTAATTGAAAATCAACCGTTTCTTTTTCAATATCCGAAAGCATTTCTTCAGATATTTTTCTTAAACGCGCTTCGGTATAACGCATGGCCGCCGGACTATCTCCGTCGACAGAGCCAAAGTTACCTTGGCCATCAACCAGCATATATCTCAACGACCAACTCTGAGCCATACGAACCATGGTGTCGTAAACGCTGGAATCACCGTGCGGGTGATATTTACCAAGCACCTCCCCTACAATACGGGCCGACTTTTTATAAGACTTATTGGATTGAACACCCAGTTCATGCATTCCGAATAAAACCCTCCTGTGAACGGGCTTTAATCCATCGCGCACATCTGGTAATGCACGTGATACAATAACCGACATCGAGTAATCGATGTAAGAGGATTTCATTTCCTCCTCAATGTTTATAGGAATAATTCTTTCACCTTCAGCCATAATGTCAGCTTATATATTTCGGTTGTACTACGAGTTCTTTGATCCAACACAATAAATGTATGAGACCGTTTAAGACGCTTTTGCCTTAGAAAGCAAAAATACATTCATCGAAAACGATTTGATGGCTTAAATGCGAAATTTTAGGTGTTAATTATACACATTCGGTGTTAAAAAAAAATACATTATTAACAACGATAATGGTTTTGTCGTTGTAGATTTGGTGTCACTTGATTTTTTTTAAGGTTTGACATTTTTTCAAAGTGTTCAAACATGGCACAACATTCGTACGTTATATAACAAAGGGATATTTTAGCCCAACAACAATTGATATTATTCCAATGGAAGAGAATTTTTCACCCCGAGTAAAAGATGTCATCAGCTTTAGCAAAGAAGAGGCGCTAAGATTGGGACATGACTTTATAGGAACAGAGCACTTAATGCTTGGCTTGATCCGCGAAGGAGAAGGCAGTGCCATACAAATTTTACACGATCTAGGTGTCGATACAGAATCGGTTCGTCATAAAATCGAATCCGTAAATGCGCCAAATATTACGGCATCAATTACCCCTGGTAAAAACTTGCCGTTGACCAGACAAGCAGAAAAAGCCCTAAAGACTACCTTTCTAGAGGCTAAGTTGTTTCGCAGCTCAACGATAAGAACCAGTCATTTGCTTCTTTGCATTCTTCGCAATGAAGACGACCCAACTTCGCGCATATTGGCCCAGTTTAACGTTGATTACGAAACCGTTAAAATGGAGTACCAAATGCATTTTTCAGACGACCAAAAAGATTTTCGCAACCGCTCTTCTCAAGATACAGAAGGACCAAGCATGTCTTTTTCTGAAGAAGAAGATGACATGGGTGATCGCGGCCCGGGAGCCGGCAGAAGCAGTGGCGCTGGATCAGGCAGCCCCCGTGGTGGTCGCGCCGATGGCAAAAACAAAACCCCAGTTTTAGATAACTTTGGCCGTGACCTAACAGCAATGGCTGAAGATGGTAAACTCGACCCCGTTGTGGGAAGAGAAATGGAGATTGAGCGGGTATCGCAAATCTTGAGTCGCAGAAAGAAAAACAATCCGCTTCTTATTGGCGAACCAGGTGTGGGTAAATCTGCAATCGCTGAAGGATTGGCTTTGAGGATTGTTCAACACAAAGTAAGCCGCGTACTCTTCAACAAGCGCGTAATTACGCTCGATCTCGCATCACTTGTGGCTGGAACAAAATATCGCGGCCAATTTGAAGAGCGCATGAAGGCATTGATGAATGAGTTGGAAAAGAATGAAGACATCATTTTATTCATCGATGAATTACACACCATCGTTGG
>JAIUMB010000056.1 GCA_022565745.1 Cryomorphaceae bacterium
CTCAATGGATAAAAATCTTCTTCTTTGGCGTTTTTGATGCGATCTAAAACAATTTTCTTTTGCCATTCCGGCACATCAAAATCTTCGACTTCACTTACGGTAACCTCACCAAAATGTTTTGTAAGAAACGCAATGAGCGAATCGAACTTATTGTCTGTAACGTTGATGGTGATGTTTACTTGCTTCATCGTATATTTTCATTTCAAATACAAATATATGATATTTTTTCCTAATTCAATTTAACATGCTTTACCTTTGAATATATCAAAAAATGGGTTGCTTAAAACTGACATACAATAATGAAACCACAACTCGCGTGCGCGGCGCAAAAGCCTCGCGCGAGGGAAATGTTGAGTGGGTGTGGTTATCTGTGGATCCTTTGTAGATAAACTAATCGCTGTTATTAGAGTACAGAAAACTCAGTTTACTACCCCTCAAAAGTTCTCGCATCCGCGACTTTTTCCTCCAACATCGCCGCATCCAAAACCTCACGCATTTCCGTAACGTAGGTAAACGATAATCCTTTGAGATAGTCTGCTTTGATGTCATCTACATCTTTGCGGTTGTCTTCACACAAAATGATTTCTTTGACACCGGCGCGCTTGGCGGCTAAGATTTTTTCTTTGATGCCTCCTACGGGCAATACCTTTCCGCGCAAGGTCATTTCCCCGGTCATGGCGATGGATGGCTTGATTTTGCGTTGGGTGTATGTAGAGGCCAATGCCGTAAGCATGGTGATGCCTGCCGATGGACCGTCTTTGGGGGTGGCGCCCTCCGGAACGTGGATGTGTACGTCGTATTTGGTGAATGCTTCTTCGGGTATTCCGTAGATTTCTGCGTTGGCGCGCAACCAGGCACGGGCTATGGTGGCCGACTCTTTCATCACGTCACCTAAGTTTCCGGTAATGTTGAGCTTGCCACTGCCTTTGGATATGATGCTTTCGATGTAGAGGATGTCGCCGCCGACGGGTGTCCAAGCCAATCCAGCCACCACACCGGGTAAGTCTTGTCGCTCGTGCTCGTTGGGTTTGTAGCGAAAAATGCCTAACAGTTCCTGCGCTTTTTCCCAAGTTAATTTGCCGTCAAATTCACCGTCATCGGCTTTGAGTCGGGCAATTTTTCTGGCCAATTTAGCCATGACTTTATTGAGGCCACGAACGCCTGATTCGCGGGTGTAGTGTTCGGTAATCTTTTGCAAAACGGTTGTAGACAAAGAAATGGCTTTTTTGTCTAAACCGTGTTCTTTGAGCTGGTCGGGGAGGAGGTGACGCTTGGCAATTTGTACTTTCTCTTCGATGGTATAGCCGCTCATTTCAATGATTTCCATACGATCGCGAAGGGCAGGCTGGATGGTTGCCAAGGAATTTGCCGTAGCGATGAATAACACCTTCGACAAGTCGTAGCCCATTTCCAAGTAATTATCGTAAAACTCCACGTTTTGTTCGGGATCTAATACTTCCAGCATGGCCGATGAAGGATCGCCATGGGCGTCACGGGCCAATTTGTCAATTTCGTCGAGTACCATCACGGGGTTGCCTGAGCCGGATTTTTTAATCAATTGCAAAAGCCTTCCCGGCATGGCGCCGATGTAAGTTTTTCGGTGACCGCGAATTTCGGCTTCGTCGCGCAAGCCACCCAGCGACATGCGGGCGTATTTTCTCCCCAAGGCTTCGGCGATGGATTTTCCCAACGACGTTTTCCCTACCCCGGGAGGGCCTACCAAACAAATGATGGGGGCGCGTAGATCGCCTTTTAACTTGAGCACGGCCAGGTGTTCTATGATGCGGTCTTTGACGTCTTCTAAGCCGTAATGGTCGCGGTTGAGGACCTTTTCCGCTCTCGACAAACTGAAATTGTCTTTGCTGTATTGATTCCAAGGCAAATCAAGCATAAACTCCAGATAGTTTCGCTGAATGCCATGTTCGGGAACCTGTGGATTCATGCGTTGGAGTTTGAGTAACTCTTTGTCAAAAATGCTTTGTGTTTCTTTGGACCACTTTTTCTTTTTCGCACGCTGACGCATGTCTTCAATTTCCTTTTCGCTGGAACCACCACCCAATTCTTCTTGGATGGTCTTCATTTGCTGTTGAAGGAAGTACTCGCGTTGCTGCTGGTCAAATTCTGTTTTTACCTTTGATTGAATCTGATTTTTCACCTCGAGCATTTGCATTTCTTGGGTGAGATGACGCAGCACGTCGTTGGCGCGTTTGGTCAGGCTATTCTCTTCCAGGAGTTTTTGTTTTTCTTCCACATCGAGGTTGAGGTTGGAAGAAATAAAATTCACCAAAAACGAATTGCTCTCGATGTTTTTAAGGGCAAATGAAGCCTCGGTAGGGATGTTTGGCGATTCTTTCACGATGGTGGTGGCCACTTCCCTAATGGAGTCCATCAATGCGAGAAACTTTGGCGCATCTTGATTGACTTTCTTGTCTTCAATGACCGATACTTGTGCCTTGATGTATGGTTCTGTAGCGGTAATGGCGTTAATGTCAAACCGCTTTTTACCTTGAATGATAACCGTGATGTTGCCGTCGGGCATTTTAAACAAACGGAGAATTCGAGCAACGGTGCCAACGCGGTGAATGTCGTTTTCTCCCGGATTTTCAATAGACTCATCGTGTTGCGCAACAACGCCTATGATTTTATTGCCGCGATTGGCCTCTTGAATGAGTTGCACGGATTTATCTCTGCCTGCTGTGATGGGAATCACAACGCCGGGAAATAAAACGGTATTTTTTAATGGAAGAATCGGCAGCTCATCAGGGGTTTGTTCCTCGTTCATCTGCTTTTCATCTTCCGAGCTCATCAGTGGAATGAATTCAGTATCTTCAGAAATAAATTGGTTGAATTCAAATGTATCTTCAAAGGCCATATTGGATTGTCTTATTGCTTTAGGGTGTAATGTTTGTCAATTGATGTGCCATAGAAACAATGCTGACGAATTGTTACGGTTTTCATTTACTCTATGACATTGAACGACAAAATGACGTATTTGTTTTAAATGTAGATGTGCAGTAAATTTGGTGTTTACCTTTGTTTGGAAATACGCTAACACTTATAAAATCCACAGCCCTTATGACATCACGGTTGGTCGCGTTTTTTTTGTTTTTTTCAAGCATGTTGTTGGCTCAATTGCCAAAAACAGCTTTCAAGGAGGTTCAGCTGCGTTTTGATACGTTGAAGCTGAACTATACCGATTATCGCATTGCCGATGAGTATGCGTTTATTATGCCAACGCGGTTGGAGACGGAAGAGGTGGAGTTGCGTTTTTACCCCGACTCCTTGCAAGCGTTTAAGCCATTGGAGATCATCAGCGGCAAGCATTACGAGGTCACCGACAGTTTATTGATGATTGGTGATCAGTTTTACCGCGTACGACTTTTGTTAAAAGACATCAATGTAGGTCAGTCATTCTCGATTTTAGTTGCTTTTGAGGAGAAGGGAAAAAGAGCCAATTACGAGCTTCTCATATACCCGTACAATATTCCCAAAATTGCCGTGGCACAAGAATCCATCGAATTGTTTAATGGCGAGGAGCGTACGGTTGAGATTGTGACGCCCTACCCGGAGTATTTTTCCGTTAATCAAGATTGGGTTGAAGGGGAGCACGTCGATTATTGGTTGCAAAGAGATGGTGGCGCATTACAGTTGTTGCTTAAGGCAAAGCGAACGGGAGATCATCAATTAGAGGTGCCAACTGAATTGCGGTTTTTGCGACCGGTAAATGGCAAACTAACTACAGATGGCCCGCCACTTAAAACAACGGTCAATGTTAAACCAACCCGTTTGCGATTTCTCAATGTGGATAGAGAACATGTGTTTTTTGATACAGAATCACGATCTGCAGGTGAGATTCAACTTGATTATGATCCGCGTTTGAAGCTAAAAAGCACTTATCGAGTTGAAGATGTGACGGATGGTGGTGGTCGATTGGTTGCGGAAATTGTTCCCAAATCTACCTTAGGTAACGATAAAATACTGTGTGAGGTGTTTTCTTACAGTCACCACCGTATTACCGACGGTTATCTCTATATCAAAGATGGTAGTCGTACACTGGCCATGACTAACTTTAATGTGGTTAACCGTCCGCAAATACAAGAAATAATGATGATGCGAGAGGGTGGGGATTGGACAGAAAACCTCACGGTATACCCGGGTGAAACCGTAGAAATTCGCATTAGGGGTAATGGGTTGAGTATTTCAAATTTTGATTTTACTCCGTGCAAACAACAGCGCGATACCGTTCGTTTAAGCGACCGGATTGCATTTTATACAGTGACGGTTCCCAAAGACATTGACCGCAAGAAAGTAAGTGTGTTTTTTAACGACGACATCACGCCTTACGACTTACGTATTCGCGAATATAAGCGACCAGCGCCATTGAACTTTGTGAAAATTGATTATGGAGATGGTCGCCGGCGCATCACAGATGACGATATGGATAAACCCATTTTTTATCGTGAAACCATACAAGACATAACCTTGGTTTTTGACCGATCTGCCATCGATAAGCAAGATCGTTTTTTTGGCATTCAAGAGTTAGAAATTGAGGTGCGTGTTTTGTCTCAGGACAACAAACTCATCGATATTCAAACCATTAGAAATGTCGTGATTTGTCCAGATAGTACTTCCCCTCGTCATACGTTTTATGACGGCAGCGACTGCGAGCGTGTTAGTTTGAGTTTGAATTCACACTTGGTGCGCAAGACGTTTACGCTTGATGCGTTTGATCAGGTGTTGATTCAGGTGCGTCACGCCAGTGGAAACGGTCCTAGCCAGCGGGTTCATATTTATGCTGAACGCCGTTATAACTTTGATTTGGACTTTAGTTTCCCTGCCGGTTTATTGGCCGTAGATGCCAATGAGTTGTCTGTGGGGAACTTTATTGGTGTAAGTGCTGCCATCATGGCACAGTTTAAATTTTTCAGTAAACGAAGATTTGGCCAACCCAGTCCTTTTCAAATAGGAGCAGGGTTTTTGGCTTTAAATGCCTTTAATTTTGCCGAAGACGCAGAGCGTGACTTGGGACTGGTCGTTATGGCTTCTATTGTGCCCGTTAGGCGTAAGAGCTCTTTTAGTTTACCCATTTACATCGGAGGTGGATACTTCTTCGAGCGACAGCAATTCCTGTTCTTGTTTGGACCGGGGTTACAGATTCGATTCTAAGCAAACTTTAGAAGAACTAATGACTTGCTATTGACATACATTGTTGATTCTGTAATATTAGTCAAAAAAAGGGCTTGGTTTGAAATTTCAAACCAAGCCCTTTTCGGTTCTGCAAGTATGTCCGGGAGCAATGCTAGCGATGTTACTTACGCAGCCGGCCGGACTTTATAGTCATCTACTATTTAGAGGCGCTTTCGCTATCGGTTTTAATGATTGTCATCTCATCAATCAAATTACGTGCACCGGCGTACTTATCAATAATGAAAAGGATATAGCGCGTATCTACTGAGATGGTGCGTTGTACTTCATCTTCAAAAAAGATGTCACCACTCATGGCTTCCCAGTTGCCGTCGAAGGCACAACCAATGAGGTGGCCTTTTCCGTTGATAACTGGGCTACCACTGTTACCACCAGTAATGTCGTTGTTGGAGATGAAATTGATCACCAAGTCGCCATTTTCATCGGCGTATTGTCCAAAATCTTTAGCGTTGATTAAGTCCAAAAGCTTCTGAGGAACGACAAACTCGCGATCGTTGGGGTTTTCTTTTTGCAAGATACCTCTATGGGTAGTTTTGTAGTTATAGAATGCGCCATCACGAGGGAAGTAGCTTCCAACCGATCCCCAAGTTAAGCGTAGTGTGCTATTGGCATCGGGGTAGAACTTGCGTTCGGGTTGCATTTTGCGCAATCCGGCAGTGAAGATTCTGTATCCACGAGCCTTTTTATCTGAAGCTTCTGGGTGGTTGTTTTCACCGTACTGATAAGTGGCGTACAAGTCTTTGGCAGCTATGTAGCCCAAATCTTTGCTCAGTGACTTCTGCTTGGGTTTGTCCAGAAAATTGTTGAATGATTCTTCGCTGGCAAAAATGCTTTTGCTGAACAGTTTCTCTGCAAAATCACTGAAATCGCCTTTGAATTTTTTCTCCACCACATTACCAAAGAATTCAGGGTGAACATCTGAAGGTAGGTTGCTGTGATACAGTGCCAATAATTCAGCGGCCAAGCGCTGATCTATTTCCGGGTAATACGTTTCAAAGTGTTTGCTGGCCACATTGCGAAGGTTGTCGCGCAACATATTGAGTTTCTCTTCTTTTTCTTGAACCAAAGTTTGCTTGGCCTGCTTGTCTTTTTCCAATTTTATTTTCGAATCGTAGTCGCTTTCCGTTTGGAAATAGCGGTCTAGGGCAAACCCACTACGCAAGGAAAAAATAAAAATTTCAGCACCGGAAAGTCCGGCTTCACGCGCGTAAATTTCAGTTACTGCATATTTATCACTGGTTTCGTAATACTCGCGAATGAGGTCAAGTGCCTGACCGTAGTGCGCTTGCTCATCGGCGGGGAGTGTTTTTACCCAAGCTTCGTATTTGTCTTCGAGCTTTTTCTTCTTATTGGCCACACGGTTGCGACGCAATTGCTCGCTTTGGCCTTGGAAGTACTTCCAGTAGTTGGCCGTACTGGCATATTTACTGGCAAAGTTGATGCGTACTTCGTCATCGGCGTCCATATATTCACGCATAATGGCTAGTTTTACATCGCGCACATCAACCACTGCTTGGTTGGTTTTGTCGAGTGCTTGTTGGATGCCATAACTGGTACGGTAGCGGTCGGTGCTACCGGGAAATCCAAAGACCATGGTAAAGTCTCCTTCGCTTACTCCGTCTAAGGAGATGGGTAAGTGGTGGCGAGGCTTCAAGGGGATATTGTCTTCGCTGTACGCTGCAGGTTTTCCATCGGGGCCACTGTATACGCGAAATAAGGTAAAGTCACCAGTGTGGCGTGGCCACATCCAGTTGTCGGTATCGCCACCAAATTTTCCAATGCTGCTGGGGGGGGCACCAACCAAACGCACGTCTGTAAAGCGCTCGTACACCATAAGATAGTACTCGTTTCCGTGAAGGAAGGGCTTTACTTCCGCTTCGTAGTGGGTGTCTTCAGTGGCTTCTTTGATGATGTCAGCAAATACCTTACGAGCGGCGGCATTTCTTTCAGATGAACTCATGTCTTCATTGAGTTCGGCAGAAACGCGTTCGGTGACATCTTCCATGCGTACGAGGAAGCGAACAAACAGTCCGGGATTTGGCTTTTCTTCTTCATAACTCATGGCCCAAAACCCTTCTGAAAGGTAGTCGTTTTCAACGGTTGAGTGGTTTTGGATTTGACCGTAACCACAGTGATGGTTGGTCAACATAAGTCCGTTAGCAGAGATGATTTCTCCGGTGCAAAATCCGCCGAGTGAAACTATGGCGTCTTTTAAGCTGGATTGATTGATGCTGTAAATATCTTCAGCAGTAAGCTCTAATCCGGCTTCTTTCATATCGCCAATGTTGAGTTTTTTAATCAACATGGGCAGCCACATGCCTTCGTTAGCGAAGATCATGGCGGGTAACAGCAGCAAAGCGCTGATGAAACGAATGTACTTCATAAGTGTATGGTTTTATTTTTAATGGGGGCTAAGGTACGAATGCCCATTTAAATATTGGCAGATATGGCCTCCGACAGTTTTCTGTCCTTATCGGTAACCACGTTGCCTGCATCGTGGGTGGTTAAACGAATGTCCACGGTATTATATCCCAGTGTAATCGTAGGGTGATGCTTGTGTTCTTCAGCAAGCATGGCGATTTTCACAACAATAGACACGGCCTCAATGTAGCCATCGGTTTTGATGGTACAGTGAAGCGCATCCTCGTTTTCTTTCCAGTCGGTCTTATTCAATTTCACTTATTTTTAGCATGTTGGTCATTCCCAGCTCATCGATGGGCATGGAAGCAATTTTAATGATTCTATCTCCAGTTTTTGCTAAGCCAGCATCTACGATCATTGTTTTTATGTCTGCAAAAGTCTTATCCGTTGATGAGAGTTCATCATAATAGAACGTCTGCACACCCCAAACCAGGCTGAGCATGTTAAGAATGCTTCGGTTGGCGGTAAAAACGGCCACGTGTGTTCTTGGTCGGTGGCTAGATATTTTAAACGCGGTATAACCAGAGTGGGTCATGGTAAGAATGGCCTTGGCTCCAATTTGATCGGCAATTTTACTGGCATTGTAACAGATCGAATCGGTGATAAAACGCTCTGCAGCATTTTCAGTAGGGGGGTGTTCTTCTAGAAAGTGAGGGGCTGCATTTTCTTCCACGTGTTCGATGATGCTGTTCATCATTTGCACCACTTGAACGGGGTATTTGCCCACCGAGGTTTCACCAGATAGCATTACGGCATCTGCACCGTCGAGCATGGAATTGGCCACGTCGTTTACTTCTGCTCTCGTAGGACTTAAGCTGGTCATCATGGTCTCCATCATTTGTGTGGCGATGATGGCCGGTACACTTTTTTGCAGGGCGCGTTTGACGATGTCTTTTTGAATAACGGGAACACTTTGCATGGGCACCTCAACCCCGAGGTCGCCACGTGCAACCATTACGGCGTCGGTTTCGTCGAGAATGGCGTCGATGTCTTTGACCGCTTCAGGTTTTTCAATTTTAGAAATGATGCGGGCAAACCCTTTTCGTTTATCAATTTCTTTGCGCAACTCTATCACGTCGTCTACGCTTCTGACGAATGACAAGCCAATCCATTCGGCTTCTTCTTCAATGGCAGCGGTGAGATCGGCGAGGTCTTTTTCGGTAAGGCACGGAAGGGAGATTTTGGTATTTGGTAAGTTAACACCTTTGCGCGACTTGAGAGGACCTCCTTGAATGACTTTTGTGGTCACTTCGTCTTTGCCATTGGAATGCAAAACTTCTAAAATGAGCTTTCCGTCATCAAGCAGAATTCGTTCACCGGGATTTACATCCTCGGCAAACGTCTGATAGGTCAGGTACGCACATTTTCCGTCACCAATACATTTGTTGGTGGTGAGTGTAAACGTTTCACCTTCTTTGATTTCTACATCTTCTTGAACCTCGCCAAGACGAAGTTTGGGGCCTTGTAAATCGGCCAGAACAGCAACGGCAAAACCGTTTTTTTCGTTGACTTCTCTGATGAGGCGAATGGTTTTTTTGATGTCTTCTGGATTGCTATGGCTGCAATTGACGCGAAATACGTTGACACCAGCTTTCACCATGTTGGTCATGGTGTCAAAGTTGGCCGAAGCGGGTCCTAAGGTGGCAACAATTTTGGTTTTTTTGTTCATGGAAAATTTATGCGTTTTTGTATGTGGCAATGCTACGAAATATATGGCTAATCATAAAATAACCATGATAAACGTTTGTTATATTTTGGTGATAGGCTTGTGAGCGGGAAAAGTTGGGTTTGTGGAATGACGCCTTTTAGTTGGGAAATGATAAATAGCTCGTCGATGACTCCGGTCTTTTCGCAACAAATCCAGGCATCGGCATTTTTATCGAGAAAATAGTGATTTACGGGAACTGAAAACAGCGTATTTGCAATCGGAGCACCTTCAGAGTCTAGAGAGATATTGCTAATCAAGTAGAGGTTTAAATGATCACTTTCATGCACAAAAACGGGGAATAAAGCCGTTTGATGGTTGCTTATTTGCAGGGCGTAATCTTGGGGTTGTTTGATGAAGTTTAAAGCTGTGTACGTGTTGATGTAAAAGGCCAGCTTGACCATGCTCAACGGACTTTGTACGCCCACGACGCAGAATTCCCCGTCGTCGTCAAGTGATAGTTTTAAGCTTTTTGTTGCCATACACAGTTTTTGCAGCTTGTTCTTCTGCACTTTTTTTGGAACGTCCGCTGGCGCGAGCCATTTGTTTGCCATCGATGGTCAAAACAACATCATAGGTGTTTTTTTTCTTAGATGGCAAAAATTTAAACGCAATGACCTTCCGATTTTTTTGTCCCCACTCTAAGAGTTTTGATTTATAACTGATGACTTTTTCATTCAGTTGATCGAGGTCAATATGCGGGTCAATGATTTTTTTCTTGACAAAGGTAAAGCAAACTTTGTATCCTCTGTCGAGATAAACAGCACCAATGATGGCTTCTAACGCATCGCCATAAATGGATCCGGCGTGGTGGAAGCCCGACTTTTGGGTGATTAATAGATCAGGAATGCCAATTTTAACCGCAATGGCGTTGAGGGTATTTCGGTTAACCATCTTGGCGCGCATACTGGAGAGAAAGCCTTCATTTGCACGAGGAAATGCTTGGTATAATACATCGGCGCAAATGCTGCCCAAAATGGCATCACCAAGGAATTCCAGTCTTTGATTGTTGGGATCTTCCGAAAATTTACCGGTGTGAGGCATCGAGCTGTGCCTCAGTGCAAGTTCGTAAATAAACTCGTTCTTGGGTTTGATCCCAAGCATGATTCTCAGCTGTTTTGAAAATGGCGATTGCGCCTTGAGAAGCCCCCTAAGCGCCATGACAATTATTCCGCTTTTTTGAAGATAACGGAAGCATTGTGACCACCAAAGCCAAAGGTATTGCTCAGCGCAGCATTAACGGTTCGCTTCTGTGCTTTGTGAAACGTAAAGTTCAGTTTATTGTCGATATCTGGATCTTCCGTTTCGTGGTTAATGGTAGGCGGAACAATATCATTTTTAACGGATAAAATAGCAGCGATGGCTTCAACGGCACCAGCAGCTCCGAGTAGGTGTCCGGTCATGGACTTGGTAGAGGAGATGTTGAGATTATAAGCATGCTCACCGAAAACGGTTTTGATGGCTTTGGTTTCAGCAATATCTCCTAACGGTGTACTTGTTCCGTGTACGTTGATGTAGTCGATGTCGGTTGGGCTAAGCTGTGCGTCGTCCAAGGCGTTAATCATGACACGCGATGCACCTAGTCCTTCTGGATGTGGGGCCGTGATGTGACTGGCATCTGCGGAAAGACCAAAGCCTACGATTTCTGCATAAATTTTAGCGCCTCGTTTTTTGGCGTGTTCGTATTCTTCCAATACAATACAAGCCCCTCCTTCTCCCATAACAAAACCGTCGCGGTCTTTACAGAATGGACGAGATGCCTTTTGGGGGTTATCGTTTCTCACTGAAAGCGCATGCATGGCATTAAATCCGCCGATACCAGCTTCAGTAATAGCCGCTTCAGAGCCGCCAGAGATAATGACGTCGGCTTTACCTAAACGGATATATGTCATGGCGTCAATCAGGGCATTGGTTGCCGACGCACAAGCAGATACAGTTGTGAAGTTAGGGCCTCTAAAGCCATATTTAATGGAAATGTGTCCGGGTGAAATATCGGCAATCATCTTGGGGATGAAGAAAGGATTAAACCTAGGGGTGCCGTCACCGGAAGTGTAATTTTTTGATTCTTGAAGAAAGGTGTCAAGTCCACCAATACCTGAACCCCAGATTACGCCGGTACGGTCGGGGTCACAGGTTCCGGGAATATCTAATCCGGCGTCTTTTACACCTTCTTCAGCTGCAACCATGGCAAAATGCGTGAAGCGATCCATTTTTCTCGCTTCTTTACGATCGAGAAAATCGGTTGCATTAAAGTTTTTTACCTCACAAGCAAAACGCGTTTTGAAACGTTCGGTGTCAAAATGAGTGATATTGGCCGCTCCAGAAGTACCATTGATAAGGGCATTCCAATACGCATCCAGCGTATTTCCAATGGGGGTGAGCGCTCCAAGTCCAGTTACAACAACACGTTTTAATTCCATATGGCATTAACTTTATGATGGGTGATGGTGTGGCGAAGGTAGTGTTTAGGATTGACCCAAATTATCCCACCATCCAAAAAGTCTAATTTGCATAGACGTTCTGAATGGTGAGATATTACAACCTTAAAGTTGCAGGGAATGTTTCGACTTACTTCGAAGCCAATTCATTCTCGATGTAGGTGACCGCTTGACCTACAGTGGCAATATTTTCAGCTTGATCATCTGGGATTTGGATGTCAAACTCTTTTTCAAACTCCATAATGAGTTCAACGGTGTCGAGCGAGTCAGCGCCTAAATCGGCAGTGAAACTTGCTTCTGTAACTACTTCGTTTTCATCAACGCCGAGTTTCTCAACGATGATGGCTTTAACACGTGATGTGATGTCAGACATAGCGAAAAATTTAAATTAATTTCCAGTGTGCAAATAAATGACCTTTGTGTCGATTGAACAACAGAAAATTTCAAATAAGTCAAATGTCTTATTTTCAGAATTTTCTATTTTCAAAAGTAACGTATGCGCCATTTTCAAAGCAATTGTTTTAAAATGTAATGTCTCCAAACAGCAATATGTTGGCTGGAAACTTTGTTTTTTTGATGTAAAAATCCATGCAAAAATATGCTGTAAAGATAAAGCAATTTTTTTTTGTGATGCAATTTTGCTGAAATCCGCCTTTATGATTAACTTCGCATACTGATATCATTTTTGAAAAACAGCCCAAGCGCAACCATAATTTACATCTAACGTTTTAAGATTAGGACGTGTCATTCCTAATGAATCAACTCAAACATCAATGAAGAATATTGCCATCTTTGCATCGGGTTCGGGATCCAATGCAGAAGTTATTGTACGCCATTTTCAAGACAGCGATCTGGCCAGGATTGTTATGGTAGTGACCGACAATAAAGACGCCGGCGTTATAGAACGCATAAAGCCTTTTGGCATTCGTGTGAAGATTATTTCTCCAGAACAGCTTAAAGACGGATCGCTGATAGAATCGCTGACTTTAGCTAAAATTGAGCTTATTGTATTGGCCGGTTTTCTTCGCTTGATACCTGAGGATATGATTGAGGCCTTCCCGCAGCGAATCATAAATATTCATCCTTCGTTATTACCCGATTATGGAGGTAAGGGGATGTATGGCATGCGCGTGCACAGGGCCGTGGTGGAAAATGAAGAGGAAGAAAGTGGAATTACCATTCATTATGTCGATGAGAATTTCGATGAAGGTGAAATTATTTTTCAAGATACAGTTGAAGTGCTGGAGGACGATACGCCGGAAGATTTGGCATATAAGATTCAGCAACTCGAACACCGTCACTACCCGGATGTCATCGAATGGGTGCTGACTCAATTGGATTTGTAATGGTGTATATTTATACCGATGGTGCCAGCAGCGGAAACCC
>JAIUMB010000057.1 GCA_022565745.1 Cryomorphaceae bacterium
GCGTTGAAGTATTGTCCGTATAGGAGTGGAAGATCCCCGTATTGCTCGCGTTTGTAATAGCTCAATAAGCTGGTTGCATCCTCCGGGTTGTTTTCGTCAATCGGTGGATTGGCGTTTGAGCGAATGGCCAAAGTGATGAAGGTAGAATAGCCCAATAAGATAAAGAACACACACAAGATGGCAGTATTCCAGTGGACTTTTTTAGTTTTGGCGGTGTACCACAACCCAAAGAAAAATGAACCAAACAAAAGGAGGGTAGCAATGATGGTTCCCGAGTCGAAAGGTAGACCAAGGTAATTGACCGACCAAAACTCTACCTTGCTGAACATATTGAGTACAAAAGGAATGATCACGGAGAAAACCAATCCGAGAATAATTATCCCTGCAACATTGGCTTTTATAAAGTTCCAAGCCGTCAATTGAGGGTTGCGCTTGAAAAAGTAAATGACGGTAATGGCTGGAATGGTAAGGAATACAAGAATGTGAACCCCTACAGAGAGGCCAACCACAAAGGCAATAAATATCAACCAACGATTGGCGTGGGGACTAACTTCAAATTCGCGTTCCCACTTGAAAATGGCCCAAAAAGCCATGGCGGTAAATAGCGATGACATGGCGTATACTTCTGCTTCTACGGCTGAGAACCAAAAAGAATCTGAGAAAGTATAGGCAAGCGCACCAACCACACCACTGGCAATGATGGGAAGTGTAGCATTTTCGTTAAAGTCGTTGTTCCTTTCCGCAATTTTTCTAGCCAATGCCGTTACGGTCCAAAACAAAAATAATATGGTAAACGAAGAAGAAAGCACCGACATCATATTCACCCAAAAGGCCATATTGGTGACGTCGCCGCCGGCAAAAATGGCAAAAACAGCACCTAACAACTGAAACAACGGCGCACCCGGTGGGTGACCAATTTGTAATTTAACGGAAGTTGCAATAAACTCTCCACAGTCCCAAAAACTTGCTGTCGGCTCTACTGTTAATGTGTAAACAAGGGTGGCAATGGCAAATACAATCCAGCCGGCAATATTATTGATCTTCTTATAGGTCGTTTCCATTTAGCTACTGAATAAAAGTTAAGCTGCGAAAATAGAAAATACTTTGCAGTTGCTGTTATATTTTTTCATGCAAAAAAAGCTACAGGCTGTTTGGAGCAATGTCCTTCAAAATTTATGGTTTACGAGATGGTTAGGCTTCGGGTTTATAAAAAGCACTAATTTTTTTATGAAAACAAATAACTTAAGCCCGTTTTAAGTAACAAGAATCGACATCGTAGGGTTTCATTCTTCTAAGAAAATCAATGCATTTCGGTTACTTGGAACTTAGGTTTAAATTTTTTCAATGACTGATGTGTTTTTCAATGAAAAAATTTATGTAGCTTTGTGCATTGGTATTATTTTAATGCCCCTTTTTAATTCAAGTAAAATAGAACCTATGCGTCGCAATATTCTACCTGTCCTTTTAATATTTAGTTTTGGATTGCTTGTTATTGGCTGTCAAAGTGAAGAGAAGGTTTGTCGCTGTATGGTGAAATCCAATGTAGACGACTGGCCTGATCCGCTATTTGATATCATCTATATTGATGAGGAAGAAGATTGCGAAGACTATAGCGACACAGAAACGGTTTTTCCTCAAGAAGCAACGCCAGGTGACACCACCGTTAATCCTACTGTATGGCGTACCACTTGTCGTGAGCGTATCGATGCCTTCCCCGAAGATTAATTCTTTTCATTTATATGCACCTTACTTACGAGGAAGCCGTTGATTGGCTTTTCCGTCAATTACCTGTATTTCAAAATCAAGGATCGGTAGCGTTTAAGCCAGGATTAGAACGCATCGAAAAGCTATGTCACGCCTTGGGCAATCCACAATTAGAGATTCCTGTTATTCACATAGGTGGCACCAACGGTAAAGGCTCATTAAGCCACATGCTCTCGGCCATATTACAGTCCTATGGTCTAAAAACCGGATTGTATACCAGTCCGCATTTGGTAGATTTTCGCGAGCGCATCCGAATCAATGGGGAGATGATTTCACAAACAGAAGTGGTTGATTTTGTCAATCGCTACAAAAAAATGCCGCCTTCTGATCCTACCTTTTTTGAACTCGGTGTGGCTATGGCCTTGGATCATTTTGCAAGGCATAAGGTCGATGTAGCGGTGGTAGAAGTAGGGATGGGAGGGCGTTTGGACGCTACTTCCATTGTTAAACCAATACTTACGGCAGTGACCAATATAGGCCTTGATCATACGCAGTACCTCGGTGAAACCAGACCGTTAATCGCTGCTGAAAAAGCCGCCATTGCCAGACAAGGCGTGCCCATGATTTTCGGCGAACCCGACGAGGAGGTGCTGCCGGTTTTTGAAAAAATCTGTAGCAATGTCAATGCTCCGCTGTTTATACCTGAACATACGCCCAACTGGAAGGTGTCTTTGGGTGGACAATATCAAACGAAGAACCTGCGCACACTTGGTGAAATACTGCGCCGTTTGCCCTGGAACATACCAATGGAAGTCATTGAAAAAGCCTTGAGTGATGTGCAGGGCCTGACCGGCTTGCGTGGTCGTTGGGAGGTGATGGGCAATAAACCACTCATTATTGCCGATACGGCGCATAATGCGGAAGGAGTGCTTGAGGTCATGCGTCAGTTGGGCGACATTTCGGCCAAAACCCTGAGAATCGTTTGGGGCATGGTCAGCGATAAGCCGGTGGCGGCCATTGCTGATCTCTTACCTGAAAACGCCGCTTATTACTTGTGTGCACCTAATGTGCCTCGTGGTCGACCAGCCGAAGTTTTGTATGGCGAATGGCCACATCCAACCAAAACCGTTTACCCCTCTGTCGAACAAGCCTACCGAGCGGCACTTGGGGATGCATCAGCAGAGGATGTCGTCTATGTCGGCGGCAGCACGTTTGTGGTTGGTGAATTGCTTGGGGTAGTGGGGGTGTGATGATTTTTAGTTTGGAACAGGCGAATAACGCGGTCATACGGCTTTAAAGACACCCACTAGCTAATCTTCATCAACTCTGTATAGAACACGGAAAAATTATTATCCAAAGTTTCGTAATGCGCCTCTACCACTGTGATAGCGCGATCCATGTTGTTGTTTAAACTGGCTTTTCGCGATATGCCAAACAGTGCTTGCTGAAGGCCTTCTAAGCTGCGGTAGTTGAACAGCCAATTGTCGCGCTCCATGAAATACAGCAGTCGGCGGTGACGGTCGGTTAGAAGGTGCTCGTGATCGTGCGCCAAGCGGTAGAATGAGGCGGCAAATGTTTCTAAATCAATGTCAGAATAGCTTGCCCAGTTAGCCGCAAGGAAGTGATCAAACACAATGTCGAGCACCACCGTGGCGTATTTGTTTTGCGTTGGCCGAAACAATTCTGCGGATGCTTTAAATATGGGATGGGCGTCGGTGAATTCGTCTACGCGCCAGTGAAAGCGTACGCCTTCTACGATGTCTTCGGGAAGCTTGTCGAGTTGTTTGCGCTGCATCCCATCGGCCATAAAGCCGCCCAGCATTTTGCCCTCATTAGGCCATGCCAAGTGGATGTGCGCCAGAAAATTCACGGTGTTATGCCACCGATTCGAGCTCGGCTAAGGTAAACTCGTACACCTCCATGATGGGGTTGGCGAGCAGTTTATCGCAGGCCGTTTTAACCTTGGCCTCTGCCTCTTCGCGAGAATCAGCCACAATGTCGAGTTGAATGTGCTTGCCGATGCGAACGTTCTCTATCTCGGGCAGTCCAATGTTGCCCATGCTGGCAGTAACAGCTTTTCCTTGAGGATCGAGTAATGCGCGGTGTGGCATCACGGTAATGTCGGCACGAAAGTTCATAAGATGTCTTTTTCTTAGGTATTTGGCTTAAAAAACAGCCCTGATGTTATCAGGTACAAAAGTATGATAATTGGCAGACTTTTTTCCCTTAAAATGAAAATAAGTGGAAAGGCTATTACAATGCTGATAATCAGTGTTTTTTTTCCGCCTTTTTCCTTTAAACTCTTAGGGGATGGCAAGGTGAAACGCTCGGTGTTCATGGCCCAGCACATAAGTACTGAAAAAACGCCCAGTATCAACCACGGTATGTATGCGCCGTAGGTGTGAAGTGCTTGGATGTCTTCGTAAAAAAACAAAAACCCAATAGAGGCTATGGCTTGGGAGGGACTGGGTAGGCCAATAAAGTAACTGCCTTGTCGGGTATCGATGTTAAACCGTCCGAGACGAACAGCTGCGCCCAAAGGAATAAGAAAAGCCAAAAGTGCGGGTTGAAATATACCGGCTTCTGGGTTCTGCCACTGCATGTAAATGGCCATACCGGGGAGCACGCCAAAACTCACCACATCGGCGAGGGAATCGAGTTGCTTGCCGAGTTCGCCAGAAACGCCCAGCATACGTGCGGCGGCTCCGTCAAAGGCATCGGCCAGAAGGGAAAGTCCCACCAGCAGAAGAATGATTTGCGCTTCGTTGTTGTCAAATCCTTTGGAGGCATAGACAATACCGATTAGGCCAAACAATAAGTTGGAAAGGGTGAGTGTATGGGGGATAAGTCGCAGAATCATGGAACAAAGGTAAGATGCAGTCGATTACCAACTATAGGTAAGCCCCAGGTACCATTCTCCATTGGCAAAACCATAGAAATCCATGGTTTGCTCGCTCCAGGGAAATCGATTGGCAATCCAATTACCGTAAGTGAGGTTTATTTTAAAAGCCCGCCAATTGGCTATGCCAAATCCATACGTGAAATCCGGTTCCCAAATTAACCTTTGTTCAATGATGGGGTAGTAGAACAGAGTGGACTCAACAAAAATGTGTTTGAGTATGGTGTATCTAAATGTCACTTCGCCAATTGGCTTGAAATACCCGCCAAGTTCATTAAAAAAATTGCCTTGGTATTCAAAGTGAAATCGCGCTCCGGGAACAATTGACAACCTCGAGCTTTCATCCCAAAAAAAAGGTTTGCCAATGTTTGTATTTTCTTTTGAAAGTAGGGTGTTAAAGCGAAGGAAGAAATGGCCACGCCTGAGATTGGTTAAAAAGTTTTCTCCCATATTCTCCCAAGAGTTGGGAAGGTAGTTTTCGTACCCATAAGAAAATGTGTTAGGTCGCCAATCGTACCATCCCAATTGGTAAAAGTAATTTGAAATCCATGGTGGAGATGTTGGCGAGGGAGCTAAGTCAAAGAAAAATGTATGTCGCCATTCGAGTTGACGCCATAAGACGAAATTTACATTGGTTCTAATGGCGTGTCGGTGGTAATTAAAAAGTTCGCCGCTGGCATCTTCAAAGGCAATATTGTTGTAAAAGTATCCAATATCGCCACGAATGATGCCTTTGCCAAGTAAAAATTTCTCGGAATTAAACACATCACCCAAATGCTCGTTGGTAGGGGGTCTGTATTGTGCATAAGCACTGGTAATACCAAAAACCACAATCAAAAACCATATGAGTAATGGCTTTAATGGAAAACGCCTTTCGAAACCCTTGCAAATACAGTTGTAATATGTAGCAATTGGTATGAAAGACATTATTTTCGCGTTGATTTAAGGATTGGACCGTATTTTTTATAGTTGAGTGCTTGGAGAACCATGGCGTTCACGTTGGCCGTAATGGCGGTATTGGTTCTTCCGTCTTTGTCAAAAATACCGCCATAAAATCCGAGGTTTGGTTCGTAAAGATCTTTGACGGTTTTTTTGAGAAGGTCGGCATAGTCGTCGTCGAATAAGTAGGCCCAACCTATGGCAGCAGCTGTGGATAAACTCTTAAATTCATTGGCATCATCGCCACTTTCGGATACACAATGCCATGTTTTACCGTTGACGTAAATGCTGTTGTAAACAAAGTAAGGGACGGTATCGATGTGTGATTCACCAACGGCTGTAACGATTCCGGTTTTTTCGTAGTGCTTTTTTTGTGCGCGAAATATTCGGTATCCCAATTCCAACGAATTGATGTCAAATCCTCGTTCTAATCCATCCAATATATAGGGGTCGGAAACCACATAATTATACGCAGGGTGGTACTTAACTTCTCGGCTGTCTACTGCTATTTGCTCACCGTGAACGTTAACAAACTTGATGAAGTCTGTGTATTTCATAGCGTTTGATACATCGTACAGCATGCTTTGGAATCCTTTGGCGCAATATTCCTCGTACCCTAACTTTCCTTCTTGCACACGCATTTCACGCCCGTCTTTAAAACTCAATCCAATTCCAATAAGTTCGCCGTCTTCGATGGCTTGCGACAAATCCCAATGGTTGATGACGCGATTGACATGTGAGGTGAACTCTGGGTAATTATGAATCAATCGTGTACAAAAATTTAGGAAACGGCCAATATCCATTGATGACCAACCAACACCGGCATCGGTAGGGCGGTTGTCGTAGGTACTCATGTTAAGGTTGATGGTGTTGTAGACCTTATTGGGTAAATGGTCGTTATAAAGTTGAATGCTGGAAAGTGACTGCAGGGTTTTTTCCACACGGTAGTGTAACTCACCTTTCTCGATAATACCAAGTTCAAATGCAGATACGGTGGCGAATAAGCTGCTGCTCAAGTCCCATAAAGTGGTAGAATGATATTTATCAACACTGTTGGTAAACCCGGTTTCATGCTGAAAATTATTGATAAAATATTTCCAGGCAATGCGTGCCATGTCCATTTCCTCTTCGGTTAGGGGTTCGCCGGTTTTGCGAAGAGGATATGATGAGCGGCTTTCTATAATGCTTTCACGTTGAAAGATGTCTTTGTAAAAGCCAAAATCACTGGGGCGAACGGTTTCTATCCACAGCACCATCCAAATGGTACCAGCTAAACCCAATATGAATAGTATGGGTTTGACAAAAATATTAAACGATATGTTACTCATGATGTTGTGCGTTGGTGGTTCGTTCTTTTTCAATGGGCATTTTCATAAAGGCCGCTCTTATCATGGGGTTTAGTTGAAAGATGTTGTAAAGCGCCCAGATGCTGTTTGCCGCAAACCCCGACGTAGAGGGATGTTGGTTGTGGTAAACGAGATATGCATTGTATAGCATGCCCGCTAAGGTAACAATTATAAATGTTATATGGGGAATTACATGTCTTATCTGTTTGATTTTTAAGGACGAATCGACCGTTTTTTTGGTCACATTAAATTGTAATGATTGTTTGGTAATCACATTAAAGAAAGCGTTTACCTTGTAGGCAAAGGAGGCGAAAAAGTACTGCTCGCTTCGCTTGGTTGATAGCCCCCAATTGGCCAGTGTGACAACGGCGGTGTTGACAAGCATAAACAGAAAAAATCGGATGAAAAAGTCAAAGTTGAAGGCGTGTATGGGGGGCATTAATGTGAAAAAAAACAGGACGGGACTAAGCAAAAACACAATGATCCAGAACCCTGAGAGATAGGCAAACATGGTTTCGAGATATGCCAGTCGCTGCTTTATTTTTAAACCTCGCTTCCACAAGGGATTGTGCTTGCTCAGCATGATGTCAAACGTGCCTTTTGCGTAGCGTTTGTATTGTTTTACGTATCCGTCAACGGATTGTGGTGACAGCATGCGACTCAAGGGTTTGTCTGTTTGATATGACTTGTAGTTTTGTGGTAAACTGTGGACAAGTATTGAGGTGTAGATGTCTTCGGAAATGTGATGGATAAATGGCCCATATGCCTTTTGTTTTATGTGAAATATGGACTTAAGTGTCGGATCTTTAATTTGGTTTAATGAAACTTGTGTCGTGCAATTGTCAGAAGATAAAGCATCACTTTTTATTAATTCAATAAGTGCACTTCGACGATGAATTGATCCGGCACCACAGCAAAATGCCGCATTAGAGCCATTTCTGTGTCGTAGCACAGCATCATAAAAATATTGAGAATCGGTGCCCAATATGTTTTTTCCAATGCAGACGTCCAAAGGGGTATTTGCCAATAAGCCAAATAGTTTTGGTGAGACTTCCGATAGTCGACGCCCTTGATGGATGTCGTAAAACCACTGTGGCGTTTGAATCCATGCCATAGCGTGCTCTCTAAAGTAGCCTGTGGTTTCGTTGAGGAATTCTGGAAATAATCGCGTGTCGGCATCTACGATGACCATAAGGTCTGCCTGTGATTGCCAAAAGTAATGATTGAGGTTGCCGGCTTTGTAGCCTTCGTTGCTTGGCCGACTCAAATATTTGGCTCGGTATTTATCAGCCAGCGCTTTTACGTTTTCCTTGCCATCTTCTCCATTGCGATTACCGTCGTCCAATACCCATACGCACAGCTCTACATCATCGTAGCGATATCTTACGTTGTTGGCGTCTTTTAGGGTGTCTTCAAGAATAGAAACGGGTTCGTTGTACGTGGCTATGCACAAGTCAATTCTGATGGCGCGATCGTCTTCATCGGCAAGTAAAGTTTGTATGTCTGAAAGTCGCCTTACAGGACGGCGCTTTTTGATTTCTCGGATAAAACTGTAATTGAAGACCATCAGTAAGGACCCAATGAACATTAGAGACTCGGCCACAGCCAATGATACTGAAAATATCATGGCGTTTTGGTTGAGCGACACCGTCCACCGCCAATAGAGATAGTTGAAACCTACACCCAATAAAAAAACCGATAGCAAGAGAAACAGATAGTGATGCCAGCCGCTTATGTCTATAGGGTGGTACGGCTTTCGTTTCTCAAAAATTTTGTAATAAGGTCTGTGGTTATTAGATGACATGCAGTACAAAAATAGTCGTTTTTTTTGTAACTAAAAATAAAAAAGCGGCACAATGGCCGCTTTTTGTTACTTATAAGGGTGCAACTACTCCGTAACCGTAATCGTTACTTTAGCGCTCATAGGCTCGCCGTAAGACTGGTGGTGCCCGTTGCCAAATTGCATGGTAAGGGTGTATTCACCTGGTTCTAGCTCTAGTTCAGCTTCGGTTTGTGCATCGCCGTAGTGGAGGTTCTTTTCATCCATAGGAATCACAGTGCCAGTTTCAATCACGCCACCGTTGATGATGATGTGATGGTGACCGCTGTGTTGAATGAGTGGTCCGGCGGGATCTAAGGCCATGCCTTCTACACCCATTTTTACGGTAAACGGACTGCTTACTTCATCGCCGTCTTGTAGGTTTTCAAAGAAAACGCGCGCACCTTCCGGCACATCGAGATAGTCGGTGTCTTCCGTTTCTTCAGCCTCCATTTGCTCTACAGCTGGAACGTCTTCAACGGTCTTTCCGGTTTGTCCGCTCTGACAAGCGGTAAATCCAAATGCTGCAATAGCGCCTATAATTAATGTGTGTTTTTTCATGGTATTGGGTTGTTTTTAGGGTTGTTATTCGAATTCTATCATGACTTGGTTCTTCTCAACCGATTGTCCTTCTTTTATGTTCACTGCTTTCACCACACCATCGCTCTCGGCTTTGATGTTGTTTTCCATCTTCATGGCTTCAAGCACGATCAGTGGCGTACCTTTCGATACGGCATCTCCTGGGGCAACGAGGATTTTTAACACCATACCTGGCATGGGTGCTTTAAATTCTTTATTGCCCGCCGCCAGTAAATCCTTGAGCCCCATTTTTTCCAACATCAAATCGAGCTCGGTTTTATAGGGTACCGATACCACTTCTCCATTGATGGCCACGGTGTAGGTCTTGTCTTCGTGCAATACAATCCGCACGTCGTGACTCTTATGGCCAATTTGATAATGGAAGTGGTTGTGACCAATTTTGCGTCGAATGATGGGAAAATCAGCATTGTCAATGGCGAATGTTTCACCATTGCTGCTTACGCTGCGTTCTTTGTCGAGAATGTTGGTTTTAATCATGTTGCGAATATAGTGGTCGGTAATTTATTGTCGAAGAAAATTTTCCACGTTTTCGGAAAACACCTTGGGTTTTTCGGCGTGTAGCCAGTGTCCGGCGCCGTCGATGGTGGCCAATTTAACATTGGGGAAGTGCTCGTCGAGATATGGGACGTCTTCGTCGGTGATGTAGTTGGATTGCTTGCCGCGGAGAAATAGGGTAGGGCCTTCGTAAATGGCCGGCGGAGGTAGGGCCTCGCCAACCTTGTCGATGTCTTTTTTGATTTGTTCAAAATTAAATCGCCAGTCGTAGATGCCGTCTTTACGGCGATGCAGACTTTTCAAGAGAAAAAAAGCAATGCCTTGGTTGTTGATTTTTTCGCCAAGTAATTCTTGTGCGCGGTTGCGTGAATCGGGTTTATTTTGACGAACGTATGCCAAGGCGTCGATAATCTCTTGGTGGTGAATGGGGTAGTGCTTTGGAGCTATGTCGGCAATCAGCAGTTTGTCTACTTTATCGGGATTCAAGGTGGCAAAAAACATGGCCGCTTTACCGCCCATAGAATGTCCCAAAATAGCTGCTTTTTCTATGCCGCTTTCCTTGATGTACTGGGCAATGTCCTCGCTCATGGCGTGGTAAGTATGCGGTGAATCCCAGTCAGACCGACCGTGATTGCGCATGTCGAGCAGGTGCACACTGCGGTGTAAGTCATCGGCCCATTGTCGGCCAAGTGTATTCCAATTGTCGCTCATGCCGAAGAGGCCATGCATGACTATCAGTGGTTGTCCGGAGCCGTGAACGCGTGCGTGGAGCTTCATTTTCTCTTAGGTTTAAAAACGGGAACGGTGCTACACGCTTCGCCAAACATCAGGGTTTTTACAATGGGCGTCAATCGTTCGGTGAGGGCCATGTAGGCATCCGGCCCCACATCCGGGCGGTTGCAGCCCTTGACTACTGTTGGTTTATCGACCACGGCCGATAGGTCCAAACGTTCGATTTGCTTGAGAACCACAGCAGAAGCGGCCTTATTAGGTTCGGTTTGCACCACACCCAAGGCTATGGTGCTGATTTCTGAAGCGATGATCATATACGCCCAAAGTGGTACAATGGCGTCGTCGCTGAGATAGACATTGACCCATTTATTGCTGTACTTTGTCCAGTCATGGGCTCTCACTTGCTCGCGAAAGTGTTTTTCACGCAAAATGCCTCCATCGCTAAAGGAGAGTAGGTCAAGATTGACGATTACCGGTACGGGAAGGATGTCGTCGATGTCGAGGGTGATTAGCTTTGACTGCGCCACCCGGTTTACAATTTCATCACTCATGGCAAAAGGGTTTAAAACATGCCCAATTCAAGCTTCGCCTCCTCGCTCATCATTTCTTTGTTCCAAGGCGGTTCAAAGGTGATTTCTACTTCCACGTCTTTCACGTCTTTTACCGTGCCTACTTTTTGTTTAACTTCCTCGGGAAGGGATTCGGCGACCGGACAGTTGGGTGATGTCAGTGTCATGAGGATTTTTACATCTCCTTCGTCGCTTACTTGGACGTCGTAAATAAGTCCGAGCTCGTAAATATTCACGGGGATTTCCGGGTCGTAAATGGTGCAAATTTCACGTACGACCTCTTCTCCGGTGGCTATGATTTGTTCTTCGTTCATGTCGATGGTGATTTTTGGGGGTTAGATTGCATGGCCAGTGCGTAAAACTTGATTTGTTTTACCATGGAAACAAGTCCATTGGCACGCGTGGGCGACAAGTGTTCTTTCAGGCCAATCTCGTCGATAAAGCCAGTGTCGGCTTTGACGATGTCTTCCGGTGATTGCTCAGAAAAAACGCGAATCATCAATGCAATGATGCCTTTGGTGAGAATGGCGTCGCTGTCTGCTGTGAAGGCCACCTTTCCATCAGGTGTTTTATCGGCGTGTAACCACACGCGCGATTGGCATCCTTTGATGATGTTGTCGTCGGTTTTGTGTTGAGCATCGATGGGCGCTAATTCTTTGCCCAAATTGATGATGTGTTCGTATCGTTCGGTCCAATCGGTGAAGAAGGCAAATTCGTCAACGATTTCGTCTTGTATTTCTTTTATGGTCATTTTTTGATTCAATTAAAAGAGTTTGTCTAGCCGCTCATCGCGATTACTTTCAATGTCTTGCTTATATTGATCGCAATCAATAATAACATCAATACCTCCTTCTGGTTTAGGGAAGTTGTCGCGACTGATTTTGAGTTCTGGGTCATTATAGCACTTTCGCATAAAAATGGCCCAGGTAGGTAAAGCCATAGTAGCACCTTGCCCGTAAGCAGTGGCTCTAAAGTTGGTCGAGCGGTCTTCACCACCAGCCCAGCCAACGCCTACGAGATTAGGTACCATACCTACAAACCAACCGTCGCTATTGTTTTGTGTGGTTCCTGTTTTTCCTGCAATGGGGTTGTCAAATCCGTAAGGGAAGCCGGTAACCACATCGTTGAAGTGGTTGTAGTTTCCGTGTTTCATGCGCAGTCTTGCACCTGTACCGGCGGTTGTTACACCTTTTAAAATTTCCACCATTACGTAGGCGTCTTGCTCGTTCATGATCTCTTTGGTGTAGGGAGAAAACTCTTGAAGTACAGTGCCGTTTTTGTCTTCTATACGGGTCACCATAATGGGCTCCGTATAAACACCTTCATTGATAAATGTGGTGTACGCTCCGGCCATTTCGTACACGCTGCCGTCCAAAGTTCCCAATGCGATGGATGGTTGCTCAGGGATGTCGCCTTTAAAGCCAAGGTCTTTGGATAAGCGCACCACCGGTTCCGGTCCTATTTGCTTCATGAGATAGGTGGTAACTGTGTTGACAGAGTTGGCCAAGGCATTTCGCAGGGTGCGCGTTTCACCGTATTTGCGGTTGGAGTTTTCCGGACACCAATCTTTCAATAGTCCGTAAGTGCCCTTTTCTATACAGGTTAATACGTCTGGTACCTCAAAGCAAGGACTGTATTTTTTCTGTTTGATGGCTGTGGCGTAAACAAAAGGCTTAAAGGTAGAGCCCACTTGTCGACGCCCGGTTTTCACGTGATCAAATTTGAAATGCTTATAATTGATACCGCCAACCCAGGCTTTAACGAATCCCGTATGCGGATCCACAGCAATGAAGCCGGTGCGTAAAAAAGATTTGTAATAGCGGATCGAATCCATGGGGCTCATGACGGTATCGATGTCACCATCCCAGCTAAATACGTTCATATGAACAGGGGTGTTAAACACCAGTTCTATGCTGTCTTCGGGCACGCCATTGCGTTTCATATTGCGGTAGCGATCGGTTCGACGCATGGACTGCCTTATGATGTTGTCGATTTGATCTTGATTGATTCGGTTGA
>JAIUMB010000058.1 GCA_022565745.1 Cryomorphaceae bacterium
TACTTTTGCAGCCCAAAAAATACAATTCATGTCCAGAGTGTTCAAATTCGGTGGTGCATCGGTAAAAGATGCCGAAGGTGTAAGAAATGTTGAGCGGGTATTGCGCCTGCACGATAAAGACCCCATCGTAGTGGTGGTGTCGGCCATGGGAAAAACCACCAACGCACTGGAAACAATTGTGGCGTCGTTTTTTAATCAAAATGAGGAATGGGTCGCGGTGCTGGAAGATCTCCGCAGACAACACCACGCGGTGATGGAGGATTTGTTTCCGCGCAAAGAACACACCGTTTACCAAGAGGTAGAGCACGTATTTTTGCAAATAAAACTAATTTGTCAGGGCCGTCCCGATCCGGATTTTAATGTCAACTACGACCGTATCGTAAGCTACGGAGAAATCATCTCTACCCGCATCATTTCTGCCTATCTCAACGACCAAGGCTGGAAAAACACATGGCTGGATGCACGTAAATTGATTAAAACAGACGCCAATCACCGCTTTGCTCGGGTCAACTGGAATTTTACGGAAATCCTGCTCCAGCAAACCATACAAGCCGATCAAAACTACGTGATACAGGGGTTTATTGGCTCCGACGACAACCTCCACGCCACCACACTTGGTCGCGAAGGCTCCGACTACACCGCCTCGGTTATTGCCTACGCCATCAACGCCAGCGATGTGTGCATCTGGAAAGATGTGCCGGGGGTACTCAACGGCGACCCCAAGGTGTTTAAAGACGTTACACTCATCGATCAAATCTCTTTCCGCGAAGCCATAGAATTGGCGTACTTTGGGGCATCGGTCATTCACCCCAAAACCATTCAGCCGCTGCAGCGCAAAAACATCCCGCTGTACGTCAAGTCATTCCTCAACCCAGAAAACGAAGGTACTTGTATTGGCAAAGGTACCCACCTCTCGCCTGCCCTGCCCATCTTTATTCGCAAAACCGATCAGGGTATAGTGAAACTAAGCACCCGCGATTTGGCCTTTATCGTGGAGGAAAATCTCAGTTTGATTTACAACATCTTCCACCGCTTGGGCGCCCGCGTCAACCTCATGCAAAACTCCGCGGTGAGTTCACGCTTTTGCATCAACAACGACCCCATTACCACCCCTATTCTGATGGATGAACTCAAGAAGCATTTCGACGTTGAATTTATTCCCAACATCGATTTGTTTACCATCAGACACTACAACGATGAGGCACGCCATAGCATCCGTGAAAACCGAAAGGTCTTTATGGAACAAATTACGCCCTCGGTTTGGCAAGTGGCTGTATCCAACGAATAAGATGTACCTTTGAAGGCATTATTGGTGCTCTTTTATGCGAAAAAAAATCCTACGATTGTTTTTATGGATATTTGCAGTAATCTTCGTCCTTTTAGCGTCGATTGTTATCGCCATACGCACACCTTTCGTACAACAAAAAATCACCAATTACGCCACCAAATATCTGAGTGATAAGACTGGTGGTCATTTTGCCATCGATAAACTCTACCTGCGGTTTGATTTTGATTTGCAAATTGAGGGCCTAGAGGTGGATGACCCAGATGCAGAAAGACTTCTTGCCCTTCAATCGCTGCGCGTAGGCGTTAAGTGGCGCCCCTTACTCAAACGCCACATTGAATTGACTCCGCTGAACATTGACAACTTATACGCCAATGTCGCACAACTCGATGCGGAGACGTTTTCGTTTTCCTTCATTACCAATGCCTTTGCTGCCAACGATACATTAGATCTTGATACGGTTGACCACTCAAAAGATGAGACAAGTAGCCCTTGGACTTTTGCTTTTTCACCCGTAGAATTAAAAAACATCGATCTTACCTATTCCGACTACATGGGTTGTTTGTATGCCTTGACGTTTGACCGACTTCACATCGACCCAAAGGTCATTGACTGGGAGAAAAACGTCTATACACTTAAAGAACTTTTACTGGTTAACCCACAAATAAGGGCGGTGATTTGTTCCACTCCGGATAAAGAGGATGAAGAAAGTGATGATGCGCCCATACCCGTCATCGGTGTTAACAAATTGTCCATAACCCAACTGGCCGTTGATTTCGACAGCGAAAACATCAGCATAAATCTTCCTTCGCTGGATATTTTCCTCAGAGAAGTATCGATAGAACACAAAAACGTTCAACTGGATTTATTGGCATTGGAGAAGTTGGACGTAACGGTGAAATTGCGTAATGACGATGACATTGACAATGACGTTGACGTTGACAATGACGTTGACAATGACGTTGACGAAGGGAAGGTTGCAAAGGCAATGGGTTTGCCGGATTGGCGTTTGGATGTGAACGCGTTGCGCATTAACGCATCAAACATTGCGATAGATACCATTCTCCACATGCAATCGCTGAATTGGGATCTGGGAGATATCCATTACAACGGCGACCCCAACAATCCAGTGGCTTCTGTACATCAAAAAGAACTTCGGTTTCAGTCCAACAACGACATTCCAAGCATTAATGATTGCCGGTTTGTTTTAAACGTAAGCGATCACTCCATTGACCTCAGTCAATTCCACCTTGCGGCCTTAAGCAATCAAATCGACTTATCGGCGTCGTTGAAGTATGACCGTTTACAGGCATTTATCGACGATCCCATGAATGTGAACTGGGTGCTCAACTTGCAAAGCAACGACCTCTATCCCGACGGACTTTCACAATTAGTGGACATACAAGACGTACCCCCATTTATTCGCACTCGACGCTGGAAAACCCAAATTGAAGCACATGGTGAGGGGATTGATTTAATTTCTCTGCAGCAGCTGAATTTATCACATCCTGAAGGCTTTGATTTGCAAATGAGCGGTAAGGCCTCCTCCCCTACAGAGCCGGAAAAGTTAAACGCCGAATGGTCGCTCAACCGCTTGGATGTAAAAGGACAAATCATGCGCGATGTCAAGTCGGCCTATGCACACGATGAAGTCAACTTCCCAAAATATATAACCCTCAACAGCAAAGGGCAATACAGCCACGAGGCCATTGCCGGTCATATTCACCTCAACAGCAATATTGCGCGCTTCAATGGGAAAGTACAGACCATTTTAGGCATGCACCGCATCGACGGTAATCTGACTGCCGATGGACTGGTATTTGGCGACAACCACTTAGACAACCTATCTGCCCATATTTTTGCCGGTACCAGCAGCGATCCTTTGGCCAACAGTGATATGAAATTTACACTGAATACGGCAAGACTCAACGATATAGACCTGGAGGAAATAAACATCACGGCGAATGTGCTCCAACGCCAATTTAATCTAAAAATGACAAGCGATGACCCCAATGCGTCTTTAGCGTTAGACGCCACCGGTCGCGTAGACACCATCGATTTTTCTACCCAGTTTGACCTACACGTCAGAGATTTTCGTCCGCACGCCTTTTCCCTAATGGAAGACGTCATCGATATTCAAACCAAGCTCAAAGGACAAGTGCAGTTTACCTCCACCGAAAGCTTCGATATTCGGGTAGATTTCGACACCATAGGTTTACAGAAAAACAAACAACGCATCGACTACAACAACATCTACGTCAGCGTACAATCCAGACCAGATCGCTTTGCATTAGATGCAGATTTGAAAGACATACAAATGACATTGTCTTCCAACAAAGCCATAGATGCCCTCGTAACAGATATCGACGAGTACGTGAGTTACATCATAGGGCGTAAAGACACCTTGCAAAAGAGCAACACTGAACTAAGCGCGACGGTGAACGTCAAGAGCGGTCTTATTTTGGATTTTTTGGGTGATGGATATAGCTTTGGACAAGACACCCTTGAAATAACAGCCCTATACCGCCGGTCACCCAAAGCAAAAGTATCGCTGAATTTTTACGCACCAGAAATTTCCACCCCCGATTTACAACTGGGGGACTTTACCCTGCTCGCCTCGGGTGATGAAGAGGAGCTTCAGGCTTCTTTAGAGTTCAACGACCTTAATGTACGCGATTTCAATCTTGGCAGAACGCGATTAAATGCAGGCTTGAGCAGAGAAAGCACCCATTTTGATTTGGCCAATTGGAACAATGAAGCGCTGTTATATCGCATCAAAACCCAAAATAAAATCAGCAAAGACAGCATCCGCGTCCATATCGTTCACGATTCTCTGGTGCTGAATGGCGCGTATTGGAACATTGAACCGGATAATCAGCTATTGATCGACAACAAGGTAAAAGCTGAAAACTGGACCATGCGCTACAACGGCTCTAGTTTTAGCATCAAGTCCGATGAGCGCGAAGACCGACGAACACTTTCACTTTTGTTCAACGAATTCTCACTCACCGATTTATCAGCCATTCTCAACCCCGAAACACCTCCGGTTGATGGTTTCATCAATGGAGAACTTCGTCATGAGTGGTTGGAAACAAGCACCACTACATTGGCTGACATCAACATTGACTCCATTCGTGTGCTTAGTCATGACATTGGCAATCTCAGTATACTGGCAGAGCACGGAGAGAAACAGGACGTTGCTGTTGATATTCGACTGGAAGGTCCGCACATTGAACTATTGGTTGACGGCTTTTATGGCATCTACGAGGATTTGCCCGATTACGACCTCGGCGTTGAATTGAAACGACTGGATTTAGAAATATTAGAAGCATTTGGAAAAGGCATACTGAGAGAAACAACCGGTCATTTGCGATTAACAGCCATTTTACAAGGTCAGGGCAGCGATTTCACCTACAATGGAAGCCTAAGGTTCATTGACGCCGGATTTAATATTGCCGCCATTAACACCCCGTTCACCCTTTCAGATGAGCGCATCAGTGTAAAAGACAAGCGCATAAATTTTGAGTCTTTTACCATGAAAGATGCCAGCAAAAACCCTTTGACCGTCAACGGTGAAATCCTCATTTCAGACAACCCAATGTTAGATATAATCATTGACGCCAAACGCTTTCGACTGCTTGGCTCGTCGAGAAAAGACAACGATTTGTTTTTTGGTGACTTACTATTAGACGCCAACATTAAAATTGGCGGGCTTGCCAAGGAACCAATCATAGATATGAGTGCCAAGTTGCTTGAAGGCACCAACATCACTTTTATCGTACCGGAAAGCGAAGCAGACGTTATGGACAGGCGCAGTGTGGTTAGCATTGTAGACCGGTCAATTCCGGATAGTCTACGGGCAGAGGTGAAACCTCTTTCGACCTTAGCCATGGGGCTTTATCTCGACGCCAATCTGAAAGCGGACCCTTCAACCACATTCAACGTCATCATCGACGAACAAGCCGGTGATCGCTTGGAGGTGTCCGGAGAAGCCGATTTATCCTTGCAAATTGACCCCTCGGGTGCCATGCAGTTATCGGGTATGTACAACATCACTGAAGGTTCATACCGATTGAATTTTTACGATTTGGTGAGGCGGAAATTTGAACTGACACCGGGAAGTTCCATCCGTTGGAGTGGTGACCCACTGATGGCCGAAATGGATCTAAAAGCCGTTTACCGCCTGCGCACCTCGCCGCTGGAATTAATGGTCGATCAAATTGGCCCCAACCGAGAGCTTCAACAGCCTTACAGACGTGAGCAGCCTTTTGAAGTCGTAATGAACATAGAAGGAGAGCTTTTACAACCCAGTTTATCCTTTGATCTAGATATGCCCGAAAACGCACGCGGAGCAGTTAATGGCGCCATTTATAGTCGAATTCAGCAATTGAGACAAGACGAAAATGAGCTCAATCAGCAAACCTTTGCCTTGATTGTACTCAACCAGTTTGTTCCTACAGGACGTGGCGCTGGCGGTCCGGGCACAGGAGAAATGGCCCGCAGCAGTGCCAGCCGCTTGATTTCCCAGCAATTGAATCAATTATCTGGTCGATACATCAAAGGCCTCGATGTAGAGTTGGGGCTCGACAGCTATACCGACCATGAAGAAGGTCAAGACCGTACAGATTTGAACGTACGGGTTGGGCGCACATTTTTAGACGACCGATTGACCGTACAAGCTGGGGGGCAATTTGAATTGGAAGGCGGAAACCGATCAGCGGAAGGCAACAATCCCAACCAGTTTATGGGAGATGTGAACATAGAATACACCCTCACGGAAGATGGTCGTTACAGACTCAGAGCCTTCAGAAGAAACGATTGGCAAGGTGCGGTTGAAGGACAAGTCATAACCACTGGAGCCTCCATTATTTTTAAACGCGAATTCGACACCTTTGAAGAGTTGGTCCGCGCCATTTGGAAACGCAAACCCGATGAAGACAACGATTAGGACACTTATTTTTCTGTTCATTTTGTCTGGATGTAACAGCTTGCGTTACGTACCGGACGACAAGTACTTGTTGGATGAATATCGCTTGGAATGGAACAGTGAATCGGTGCGTTCCTCTGAGCGAAGAACCATTCACCGCGCCCTAGAAGAAGCCCTTTCACCGGATCCCAATGGCACCTTTTTGGGGATGCGTCCCGGACTATGGGCAAGATTGCGTACCGAACAAGATAAAGGCAAGTGGATAACGAGATACATCAATAAGCGATTTGGAGAGCGACCAGTTTATGTGGAAAATATTTCTATCGAACGCATTAAATCCATTTTGGCTAATAGACTTGAAAACAACGGCTTGTTTTTTTATGACATAAAGACAGAGTGGAAAAAAAGTGGCAAAAAAACCAAGACACTGATCATCTCTATCCATACCTCAGAACCTTATCGACTAAACAATTACGAGTTGGACACCATCATTCAAGAAAATGGTTTACAAAAGGCCATTACCGCCTGTATGCAAAACACACAACTTCATGAAGGGTCTATTTTTTCCCTGGAATCTCTGCGAAAAGAACGCAATCGACTGCAAGATGAATTAAGAGAAAAAGGGTTTTACTTCATCAATGCCGACCATTTTGTTTTTGAAATGGATACGGTAAATACACCGGGGAGGACATTTAACCTGTATTTACAAACTCGAGAAAATATGCAAGCCCGAGCGCGCGTTGCATACAGCATCAATCAAGTGTTTGTTTTTACCAATTACAGCGACACCACCGGTGGTCAAGAAGTGGTATATCGCGACTTAATATTTGATCGCGATAACTTCTTCAAGCCCAAACACCTTCGCCCGATGATACTGCTTGAGCCAGACAGCACCTTCCGGTTGGCACTACAACGACGAACAGCAAGGTATCTAAACAGTTTGCGCAACTACAACCACGCCAGTATGCGTTTTCAAGTGACGGAGGAAGACAGCAGCAGACTGGATATGAGAATTTTGCTCACACCAGCGAATAGACGATCGTTCAGAGCAGAAGTTCAAGCCCTTACACGATCCAACAACTTTGCTGGACCGGCGCTAAAACTGACCTATTCCAACCGCAATATTTTTAAAGGTGGAGAAACCTTTCGCCTCAGCAGCAATGTGTCGTTTGAAACCCAACTTGGTGACGGATTTGATGGGGCTTATAGTTATGAAGTTGGCTTAAACGGTGAGTTAGATATTCCGAGACTTGTCTTTGCCAATCCCAACCGAAACTTCACCACCTACGGCTTGCCGCGTACCAAGATAAACTCCGGAGTCAATTTTCTTCGCAGGGCCGGCTTCTATACCTTGAATACCTTTAGCGTTCGCTACGGATACATCTGGCAAACCTCCGAGCGTGTCAATCATCGATTTGATGCCTTAGACATCATGTTTACGAACCTACTCAATACGACAGACGTCTTTGAAGAGATTCTAGACAACAACCCATTTTTAAGGCGTTCATTTGAACGGCAATTTATCCCGGCAATTGGCTACGCATACACCTATTCAGAATTTCAGGAAGGAAGTAAAGCGTTTCGCTGGTATGCCAACCTTCACGGAGAAACATCGGGTAATATTCTCGGCACCACCTCCACCCTTATCGGTGCTGAGCCACAAATATTCGGATTGCCATTTGCTCAATATCTCAAAGGAGAGATTGATGGACGCATGAATGCCCGCTTGGCAAAAGATCGCTACTTAGTAACCCGAATTTTTACCGGAATGGGCTACTCTTATGGCAATTCTGCGAGCCTTCCTTTTATCAAACAATATTTTTCGGGAGGTCCAAACAGCATTCGAGCCTTTCGCATTCGCTCACTTGGTCCGGGGGGATACATCAATCCAGACCCCCGCCGCGCAGGCGCCTTTTTCGACCAGTCGGGTGACATCATGCTGGAAGCCAATCTTGAGTACCGCTTCCCCATTGCCTCCATCGTTAAAGGCGCTTGGTTTTTAGATGCCGGTAATGTGTGGTTGCTGCGCGACAATCCCGCCCTTCCCAACGGTGCTTTTAGCAGTGAATTCTACAACCAATTGGCCATTGGTGGTGGATTTGGCGTTCGCTTTGACATCAACTTTTTCGTCATACGCTTTGACTTTGCCACCCCTATTCGGTTACATGCTTCTGAAGACGACGTTTGGGCAATCAGACAATTCAACCCTCTTGAAAGAAGTTGGTATCGCGATGGCTTAATGGTCAATTTTGCGCTGGGTTATCCCTTTTAGGGTAATTGTTTTTGCGCTAATCTTACAAAATCAGTCCTGTTTTTTTTCCTCCAACGCCATCCAACGCTCCATCATTTCGTCGAGGGATTGCTGGGCTTGATTGAGCTCGTTGAGTAGTGGCTGTAGGCGCTCGAAATCGTCGGAGGCGGCTTCAACGGCTTGCGCCAGTTCGCCAACTTTAGCTTCTTGCGAGTCAATATCGGTGGTGAGCTTATCGTATTCCAGACGCTCGCCATAGGTCAAGCCGGATGTTGTTTTTGGCTTTTCCTTGGGCGCTGTGGGTTTTATGGTAGTTGCTTCGCGCTGAATCTCTTGTTGGTGACGGCGGTATTCGGTGTAATTGCCATTAAACACACTCAACTTACCACCCCCTTCCAGTACCCATAGTTGATCGACCAATTGATCGAGAAAAAAACGGTCGTGTGACACCAAAATCATGCTGCCTTGAAAGCGCATCAGGTAATCTTCCATCACCAAAAGGGTATCTCGATCCAAGTCATTAGTAGGCTCGTCGAGTATGAGGAAGTTGGGATGCTGCATGAGCACCAAGAGCAACTGTAAGCGCTTTTTCTCCCCTCCGCTGAGCTTTTCCACGTAATCATGCTGCTTGGCATAATCAAAAAGAAACTCTTCCAAAAACGCCCGCACGGGCATCTCGCTGCCATCCGCTAAAGTGACGTATTCCGCAATTTCTTTGACCTGGTCTATGACGCGCAGATTTGGATTAAGCACATTGTCGTCTTGGCGGAAATAGGCAATTTTGGTATTTAAACCGTGAATGACCTTACCGGTAGCCGGCTCCAATGCACCGGTTAAAACCTCGAGGAAGCTTGTTTTTCCTCGTCCGTTTTTCCCAACCAAACCGATGCGGTCGCCTTTTTTAAACACATAGTCGAGATTGGACAGCAAGCGTTTACCACCTCGATCTACACTGACGTTGACCAACTCTATGATTTTACCACCCTCACGTATTTTTTCCGTTCGCAGTTGTAAAATGCGGTCGTCGTTGCGCTGTTTGACCTTGTCTTCCAATTCACCAAACGAATCCTGACGGGCGCGTGATTTGGTGGTACGCGCTTTGGGTTGACGGCGCATCCACTCCAGTTCGCGGCGATAAAGATTGACGTTTTTGGCACGCGTGGATTGCTCGATTTCGTCGCGCAGCACCTTGTTTTCCAAATATGAGGCGTAGTTTCCTTCGTGACGAAATATTTGTTGTCGATCCAGCTCCCAAATGGTATCGGCCACCGCATCGAGAAAGTAGCGGTCGTGGGTAACCATGATCAAGCTGATATTGGGGTCTTGCAGGTATTTTTCCAGCCACTCTACCATATCGAGGTCGAGGTGGTTGGTGGGTTCATCGAGCAGCATAACGTCTGGCTGGGCAAAGAGCATTCGCGCCAATCCGAGACGACGTTGTTGGCCGCCAGAGAGCTCGGTCCACTTGCGATGAATCACCCCATCCAACTCAAAGCGATTGAGCAGTTCTTGCATGCGTTCTTCCAGCATCCACCCCCCTTCTTTTTCCATTTGATCGCCCAGCTCAGCCATGCGGTCAACCTTGTTTTCGGCAACGGCCTCGTGGTATTCCCGATGGATGTGCACAGCAGGATGATCCACGTCCAGCATCACACCGCGTACCGTAAGAGCGGCCGCCCAAGATGGATGTTGGCGTAGGTACTCTATACGTATGCCCTTTCGAGACGCCACCCGACCGTCATCCGGAAGAATTTCCCGCATCAACACCTTCATCAACGTGGACTTCCCTGCTCCATTGGCACCAACAAGCGCCACTTTTTCACCGGATTGAAGCCCTAGGTTTAGTCCGGTAAACAGCATGCGATCGGCAAAGCCCTTGGCGACGTTTTCAATGGAGAGTAAGTTCATAAGCGGTGGACGGCGTTTGGTATGTTATAAAGCGCAAAGGTAACGATGGTAGGTCATGTTGGCTTATGATTTTAATCGAAGACACCATTTGATCACTGGGTGTACACGCCATTACGCCTGTAAACATCAACGTTAGGCCGTATACGCCATTCCCATTGTAGCCACAAGGAATGCCCTGCACTTGCGGTATCACCCTCCCCCAGCGCCAGGGATGGCAGCGGCAGCCCACCGAACGCGCGGCCCTACAGCGGCGTGCGCGGCGGCGGCTGCAACGGTAGGCGCAGACCCCGCACGCGCCGACGATGTAGGCCGCAGGAAGGTGGCTATAGCGGACAGCCCGCGGGCGCCCAAACAACCATATATGTTCCGTGTGCTGTGAAGGTATTTCTGTGACTTGGCAAACTTTATTTTTATTTACCTAAAAACATTTTTTTAGATGAGCCTAATACTTTATTTTTGCCGGCATAAATATTGGTTTTCCAAACGCACTAAAAATGGATGGACAAACGGAAAACAATTGGATGACTTACAACGAATACCTCTGTAAAAGAAACAGATGGTTTAATAAATACCAATGAAACCCAGCTTACGCTTCAACCGTTTTTATGGTTATATGGCTTTGGCAAAAACAACGTCCATTGTTTTGCTGTCTGTTTGGGGGCAAATGCTTCACGCCCAAACAACGTCGTACACGGGCACCATTGTGGACGCCGAGACACGTAAACCCATTGAAGGGGCGCTTCTATTGGCCGAAAACGCTTTGTTTATGTCGGGGATGACGAGTCATGAGGGTTCGTTTACCATTGAGGCGCAAACCAATTCGGCTCACTTTACGGTATCCAAAAGCGGCTATACGTCTCAAACTATTTTGCTGCACGTCGATTCACCGGCAACCGTTCTTCTTCAACCGTTGCAGCACCAAATGGATGAGGTGACTGTTGTGTACAAAAAACCTCTGGAAAAAGGGATTGAATCGCTTCCGCAAATCGCCATTGATAAAGAACGAATAAGCAGAAACAGCTCTGCTGGTCTGGGAGAAATGATTGCTCAGGTGGACGGGGTGTCTTTTATTTCGACGGGCACCAACATCCAACTCCCCGTGATACACGGCCTTTACGGGAATCGGATACTGGTACTGAACAACGGGTTTCGCCACGGCTTTCAAAACTGGGGCAGGGATCACGCACCGGAAATCGATGTGAGCGGAGCAGATCGCATTGTGGTCATTAAGGGTGCTGCCGGTGTTAAATACGGTCCGGATGCGCTGGGCGGTGCCGTGATCATCGAAAACAACCCGATGGATTTCAATACCGGGTTTTACGGTCGCGCCACGACTTCCTACCAAACCAATGGACGTGGATATGGGGTAAACGCAATCGTAGGTGAAGGACGAGAAAACTTTAGTTACCACATCGGTGCCAATGTCAACCAGGTAGGCGATCGTCGGGCGCCAAACTACAACCTCACCAATACTGGCGCCAGAGAATACGCCATTCAGGCGGGTATGCGCTACCGGTTAAACGCCTGGGACGTGAAAGCCAATTACAGTGTGGTGAATCAAAACTTTGGCATTCTCAGGGCCGCCATCGGCAATAGTGGTCCGGCGCTCATTCGGAATATGGAGGCCGAAATTCCCACCTTTATCCGACCCTTTTCGTACGAAATCAACGAGCCCAACCAATTGGTCAATCATCAAATGGCATCGGCTTCGCTGAGTCGTACGTTGAACCGCGGACGCCTTTCGCTTCGCTATGCGCGCCAATGGAATGGCCGCCGTGAATTTGACGTAAGACGAAACGCCGACTTACCGGTTTTAGACCTGGAACTCGAAACGGATGATCTACAGTTGGAATGGGAACACGAATGGAGCGACCGCCTGAGTGGCTCGTGGGGCATTCAGTACGTGTCGCAGTCCAATAGCAACAACCCCGGCACACTCGTTACCCCGTTTATTCCCAACTACGCCAGCAGCAGAATCAGTGCCTATGTGATGGAGACTTTAAAGGTCAACAACGACCGCTGGGAAGTGGGTGTGCGCTACGATTACGAGAGCAATGCCGTAGGCGGTAGAGATAGTCGGCAGGCGGTGTTTCGCGACAACTTCACATTCAGCAATGTCACGGCCGCCATTGGACACATCAAATCGTTGAATAGTCACACCACCCTGAGGAACAACTTAGGGACAGGCTGGCGACCGCCTAATATGGCCGAGTTGTACAGTTTTGGACAACACGAATCGCAAACCACCTTTGGCCTGTTGCGTTACGAAGCGGCCGACAACGGCGGAATACGTGCTTCGCGGGTTATTCCCCTAAATGAAAGTGAGGTGTTGCCCGAAAACAGCGTGAAGTACACCTCGGAATTGGATTGGCAAAAAAACAAGCAACGCCTAAGTATAACCGGGTATGCCAATTACATCCGCAACTTCATCTTCAGCAGACCCATTGGCGTTTTGGGAACCGCACGCGGCCCAATGCCAACCTTTATCATCGATCAATCCGACGCGTTGTTTTTGGGCGTAGACGCCACCTACTCGCTGATGTACCACAAAAATGGCAAGGCAATCATTGGAGGGAGTTATATATGGACCAAAAACGTGCAGCGCGACGAAACACTCATCAATCAACCGCCCATTCA